>JBEVLR010000169.1:0-6542 GCA_040509075.1 Burkholderiaceae bacterium
CGTGCCCGGCGCCGGCCCGGCGATGTTGCGCAGCGCTTCCAGCGCCAATGCGCGCCCCGGCGTCTTCGCGGCCAGGAAGAACAGCTTGTCGAGCCGTTGCCCCGGCATCGCCTTCAATTGCGGGAAAAGCGTGCCCACGGTCTTGCCGATGCCGGTGGGCGCCTGCGCGAGCAGCGTGCGGCCGGAGACCGCCGCGCGGTAGACGTGCTCCGCGAGCCGGCGCTGGCCGGCCCGGAAATCGGGGTACGGAAAGCGCAGCGCCGCCAACCCGGCGTCGCGGGCCGCGCGGTGCGCGGCCTCTTGCGCGGCCCAGGCGAGGAAGCGGTCGCACACGGCGTCGTGGAACGCGCGCAGCGCCTCGGCGGTGAACGATTCGACGAGCGTCGTTTCATCCTGCGACGCCGCGTCCACGTAGACGAGCGCGACCTTCAGCGACGCGAGCCCGCGGTCGGCGCACAGCAGCGCGCCATAGACCTTGGCCTGCGCCCAATGCAGCGCGCGCCAGTTCGCGGCCATCGCCGTCAGGTCGCCGCGGTGCACCTTGACCTCGTCGAGCCGCCCGGCCCCGGGGTCGAAGCCGTCGGCGCGGCCGCGCACGATCAGGTCGCGGTACTCGCCGCGCAGCGCCACCTCGGCCTCGTACCCGCCGCCGCGGCGCGCGGCGGCCGCGGCGTGGCCCGCGATGCCTTCGAGCGCGGTGGCCGACGGCGTGAAGCGCAGATCGAGATCGCCGGCCCTGGCCGCGAATTCGCAGAGCGCGCGGACGGCTACCGTGTACTTCATGCGGCCTCGATCATGGCACGCCGGGACGCTCGCGCGCGCCTCGGCGCGGGCGAAGCGGGAACCCCGGGGAGCCGACCCGGCCGTTCCTTCGACGCCACGCTTTTCGTCCGGGTGAACCCGAACGTGTTTTCGCGGACTGTCGCGCGCGCGCGTGAGCCTCTACACTCGCCGCAGGAAGCACCGCTCGGCCGCCCGACATGGCCGCGCAGGAAGGTCGTCTGATGAGCGCCGGATTCATCCTGGAGACACGGGATCTGACGAAGGAATTCAAGGGCTTCGTGGCCGTCGACAAAGTGAACCTGCGCGTGCGGCGCGGGCACATCCACGCGCTGATCGGCCCCAACGGCGCCGGCAAGACGACCTGCTTCAACCTGCTCACCAAGTTCCTGCAGCCGACGGCGGGCACCATCGTCTTCGACGGCGCGGACATCACCCGCGAGGCCCCGGCCGCCGTCGCGCGCCGCGGCGTCGTCCGTTCGTTCCAGATCTCGGCCGTGTTCCCGCACCTGACGGTGCTCGAGAACGTCCGCGTCGCCCTGCAGCGCACGCTCGGCACGTCGTTCCATTTCTGGAAACCCGAGCGCAGCCTGGCCCGCCTCGACGCGCGCGCGATGGCGCTGCTCGACGAGGTCGACCTCGCCGCGGCGGCGCGCCTGCCCGCCGTCGAGCTGAGCTACGGCCGCAAGCGCGCCCTCGAGATCGCCACGACGCTCGCGATGGAGCCGACGCTGATGCTGCTCGACGAGCCGACGCAAGGCATGGGCGTCGAAGACGTCGACCGCATCCGCCGGCTCATCAAGAAAGCCGGCGCGAACCGCACGATCCTGATGGTCGAGCACAACATGAACGTCGTCTCCGGCCTCGCCGACACGATCACGGTGCTGCAGCGCGGCGCGCTGCTGGCCGAAGGGCCCTACGCCGACGTATCGAAGGATCCGGCCGTGATCGAAGCCTACATGGGCAGCGCGCAGGCCGAGCTGGCCGGAGTTCATTGATGAGCGCCGCCCGGCCGTCCGAAGGCGGTCGCGCCGCAGCCCGCAGGGCGGAGGTCGCCGCATGAGCGCCCCGCGCACGCCCTTCCTGCGGATCGAAGGCTTGAACGCCTGGTACGGCGAATCGCACGTGCTGCACGGCGTGGATCTCCACGTCGACGAAGGCGAGATCGTCACGCTGCTGGGCCGCAACGGCGCCGGCCGCACGACCACGATGCGCGCCATCATGGGCCTGACCGGCCGGCGCAAGGGCTCGATCAAGGTGAAGGGCCGGGAGACCATCGGTCTGGCGACCCACCGGATCGCGCGCCTGGGCCTGGGCTACTGCCCCGAAGAGCGGGGCATCTTCTCCAGCCTCAGCTGCGAGGAGAACCTGATGCTGCCGCCGGTGCTGGCCCAGGGCGGCATGGACACCGGGCAGATCCACGCGATGTTCCCCAACCTGAGGGAACGCGCGTCGAGCCAGGGCACCCGGCTGTCTGGCGGCGAGCAGCAGATGCTGGCCGTCGCGCGCATCCTGCGCACCGGGGCGCGGCTGCTGCTGCTGGACGAGATTTCCGAAGGCCTCGCGCCGGTGATCGTGCGCAAGCTCGCCGACATGGTCACCGCGCTGCGCGGCCAGGGCTACACGATCGTGATGGTGGAGCAGAATTTCCGCTTCGCCGCGCCGCTCGCCGATCGCTTCCTGGTGATGGAGCACGGCCGGGTGATCCAGCAGTTCACGCAGGCCGAGCTTCCCGGCCGGATCGGGCGCCTGCACGAAACCCTGGGCATCTGAAATCCCGCACGGGGCGCCGCCACCCTCTTCGGCGGCTTCCAGGCGGACCCCTGAACCCGACGAACGACAGACGACAGACGACAGACAAGCGACACACAAGGAGACACGAATGCGCCACCCCGCCCCGAACTTCTTCCACGCCGCCGCGTTCTCCTGCGCCGCCGCGCTCGGCTTGGCCGCGCCGGCGCACGCGCAGATATCGGGCGACGCGATCCGCATCGGCCTCATCACCGACATGTCGGGCGTCTACGCCGACATCGACGGCCAGGGCGGCGTCGAAGCGATCAGGATGGCGATCGCCGACGCGGGCGGCTCCGTCAACGGCAAGAAGATCGAGCTGGTCTATGCCGACCACCAGAACAAGGCCGACGTCGCCGCGGCGAAGGCGCGCGAATGGTTCGACACGAACGGCGTCGACCTGCTGATCGGCGGCACCAACTCCGGCGCCGACCTGGCGATGGCCAAGGTCGCGCAGGAAAAGCACAAGGTCTTCATCGCGGTGGGCGGCGGCACCTCCGTGCTCACGAACGAGCAGTGCGCGCCGACCACCCTCCACTGGGCCTACGACACCACGGCGCTCGCCAAAGGCACCGGCGGCGCGGTGACGCGCTCGGGCGGCAAGAGCTGGTACTTCCTGCAGGCCGACTACGCGTTCGGCGCCGCGCTCGAGGGCGACACCGCGCGCGTCGTCCAGGCGAACGGCGGCCAGGTGCTGGGCGTCGTCAAGCATCCGCTGTCGGCGAGCGACTTCTCGTCGTTCCTGCTCCAGGCGCAATCCAGCAAGGCGCAGATCCTGGGCCTGGCCAACGCCGGCGGCGACACCGTCAACGCGATCAAGGCCGCCAACGAGTTCGGCGTCACGAAGACGATGAAGCTCGCCGGCCTGCTGATGTTCATCCAGGACGTGCACTCGCTGGGCCTGAAGACCACGCAGGGCATGTACCTCACCGACAGCTGGTACTGGAACAAGACGCCCGAGACGCGGGCCTGGGGCCGCCGCTACTTCGACATCATGAAGAAAATGCCCGGCTCGCTGCAGGCCGGCGATTATTCGGCCGCGCTGAACTACATCGCCGCCGTCAAGGCCGCCGGCTCGGACGACGCCGACAAGGTGCTCGCGAAGATGAAGGCCGCCAAGGTCAACGACATCTTCGCGAAAGACGGCTGGATCCGCGGCGACGGCAGCATGATCCACGACATGTACCTGATGCAGGTCAAGACGCCGGAAACCTCGAAGGAGCCCTGGGACTATTACAACGTCGTCCAGGTCATCAAGGGCGAGGAAGCCTGGACCACCAAGGCCGAATCCAGGTGCGCGGCCTGGAAATGATCCCTTCCGCCCGCCGATCGGGGTTCCCGCCCGGCGCCGCCGCCGGTCTTTCCGGCCGGCGGTTCGAGCGGGCGCGGGATCCGGCTCCGCCAGGCCCGCCGCAGCCGGCCCCCCGGGGGCGGCGAGCGCCGGCGGCCGGGAGGCCGGCATGATGGGCCAGTTGCTGTTGGGGCTCGTCAACGGGTCGTTCTATGCGATGCTGAGCCTGGGCCTGGCGGTGATCTTCGGCCTGCTGGGCGTGGTGAACTTCGCGCACGGCGCGTTCTACATGATCGGCGCCTACGCGGCGTGGTTCGGCATGGATCGCTGGGGCGTGAGCTATTGGTGGGCGCTGCTGCTCGGGCCGTTGGCGGTGGCGGCGCTGGGGGCCTTGGTCGAGCGCACGCTGCTCAAACGCCTGTACAAGCTCGATCCGCTGTACGGCCTGCTGCTGACCTTCGGCCTCGCGCTGATCTTCCAGGGCTTGTTCCAGCAGGCCTACGGTTCTTCGGGCCAGGCCTACGCCGCGCCGGACGCGCTGTCGGGGGCCACCGATCTCGGTTTCATGTTCCTGCCGAACTATCGCGGCTGGGTCGTGCTCGTGTCGCTGGCGGTGTGCTTCGGCACCTGGTTCCTGATCGAACGCACGCGGCTGGGCGCGCTGCTGCGGGCGGGCACCGAGAACCCGTCGCTGGTGCAGGCGTTCGGCGTCGACGTGCCGCTGATGGTCACGCTCACGTACGCGGCCGGCGCCGGGCTGGCGGGGCTGGCCGGCGTGCTCGCCGCGCCGGTGATCCAGGTCAATCCGCTGATGGGGTCGAACCTGATCATCGTCGTGTTCGCGGTCGTCGTGATCGGCGGCATGGGGTCGATCCTGGGCTCGATCGTCACCGGCCTCGCGCTCGGGCTGATCGAGGGCCTGACGCGCGTGTTCTACCCTCAGGCATCGAGCATCGTGGTGTTCGTGATCATGGCGATCGTGCTGGCGGTCCGCCCCGCCGGGCTGTTCGGGAAGGAGAAATGATGAGCCGTCTGGGAACGGGCGCCGCCCGCACCGGGAAACTGGCTTGGATGGCCGTCCTGGCCCTGCTCGTCGTCGCGCCGTTCGTGGGCATCTATCCGATCTTCGTGATGACGGCGCTGTGCTTCGCGATCTATGCGATGGCGTTCAACCTGCTCCTGGGCTACGCCGGCCTGCTGTCGTTCGGCCACGCGGCCTATTTCGGGGGCGCGGCCTACGTGTGCGGCTGGCTCGTGCGCGACCAGCACTGGCCCGCGGAGCTGGGCCTGGCGGCGGGCACGCTGGCGGCGGCCGCGGCCGGCCTGGCCTTCGGCCTGCTGGCGATCCGCCGCCAGGGCATCTATTTCGCGATGGTCACGCTGGCGCTCGCGCAGATGCTGTACTTCTTCTTCCTCGAGGCGCCGTTCACCGGCGGCGAGGACGGCATCCAGGGGATCCCGCGCGGCAAGCTGTTCGGGTCGATCCCGCTGGAGAACGACCTGGTCTTGTACTTCGCGGTGCTGACGCTGTCCGTGGCGATCTTCCTGCTGGTGCTGCGCGTCGTGCATTCGCCCTACGGCCAGGTGCTGAAGGCGATCCGGGAGAACGAGCCGCGCGCGGTCTCGCTGGGCTACGACGTCGATCGCCACAAGCTGCTCGCGTTCGTGCTGTCGGCGGCGCTGGCGGGCCTGGGCGGCGCGCTGAAGACCTTGGTGCTGCACCTGGCCACGCTGCAGGACGTGCGCTGGGAGCAGTCGGGCGAAGTGATCCTGATGACGCTGCTGGGCGGCCTGGGCACCTTCGCGGGGCCGGTGCTGGGCGCGTTCACGGTGGTCGGCCTGCAGAATTTCCTGTCGGACCGCGCCGGTTCGTGGACCGGCGTGGTCATCGGCGCGATCTTCGTGCTCTGCGTGGCCGCGTTCCGCAAGGGCTTCGTCGGCGAGCTGCTGGCCTGGCAGGGACGGCGGCGCGCCGGGCGCTGAACGCGGCGGGCGGCGCGCAAGCCCGCCGGGCCTTCAGAGCTTGGCCAGCGCGGCGTGCTGCGATTCGACGTCTTCGCCCATGCCGGCGTGCAGCCTGCGCGGCGCCAGGCGCATCCGGGTGGACGAATGGCCGGTCGCCTCTTCGCTGCGCACCATCCAGTGGAAGCAGGTCATTTTCTGTTCGCGTTCCCGGCTGAGCTCGCGCACGACATAGTCGAGCCCGACCTGCAGCGACGGCGAGCTGCCCGCGAAATCCATCGACAGCTCGCCGCTGCGGCGCCGGAACACGCCGGACGGCGCCGCCTGCGCGGGATCGGCCCAGCACAGGTGCACCGGCACCACCTCGCCCGCGGTGGCCACCCAGTCGGGGAACATGCCGAGCTCCACCATGAACTTCTCGAGCACGGTGCGCGTCTTGTAGATCTGCGGCGCCTTGCGGCGCGTGAAATAGAAATGGATCTCGACCCACGGGGGAACGCGATAGCTTTCGTCCGTGAACCGCGCGCCCTGGCCGGAAACGATGTAGCTTTTCGTCATCATCACCTCGGAATCCAAATACACCCCACCGTATCGGGGGATCCGCCTCGCATCTTACTGGCAAGACGGCGGGCGCCCGGCCTGAACGCCGGACTGCACCGGAAAATTCCCCGCCGGTGCGGCGCGTTTGGCGGCGCGCGCGCATGCCGGGCCCGGGAAC
>JBEVLR010000170.1:0-25054 GCA_040509075.1 Burkholderiaceae bacterium
ACAGCCCTACCGCTTTTCGATTCGCGCGCCGGCGTCAGAATAGCTTGCCCAGGCGCAGGGTGAGGCCGGCGAAGAACTGGCGGCGCGGCGCGGCGGCGTCGAGCCCGCGCGCGAAGCCGAAGTCGAACACGGCGGCGGGCGACGCGCTCCAGCTTGCGGCGGCGAGTGCCTGCGCGGCGTTCGGGGCGGACGCCTGGTGGGTGCCCGAAAGCTCGCCGACGGCGCTCCACGCTTCGGTCAAGGTGCGCGAGAACGCCGCCGCCCAGCCGGTTTGCCATGCGCGCGATTCGCCGGACGGCGCGCCCAGGCGGGTCTCGCCCAGGTTCACGTCGACGTGCCAGGCCGGCGCGAAATCGCTGCTGAAGATCCCATTGACGGCGGTGTCGGCGCGGCCGCTGCCGAGCACCGAGCCGGCAGTCGGCAGCTTCTCGCCCAGCTCGACGCCCCAGGCCGTCGCGTCGCTGGCCGCGAACCGGCGCTTGAGCACGATCGCCGTGTCGCCGCCGCCCCGGCGGGCGCCGCCCGTGCCGTCGGCATCGCGCACCCAGGCGTCGCCGCCGACGCGGATGCCCCAGTCGGAGGTGAACGCGAGCTTCAGCGTGTACGGAAGCGAGAGGCGCGATGCGCCGCCGTGCGGGCCGGCCGCGCGCAGGCCGCCGACCTCGAGTTCGAGGACTCCGGGCGCCGACAGCTGCGCCGGCGTCGACACGCTCGGGCGATAAGGCACGACGGCCGCGCCGCCGTCGCCGCCGTCCGCGCGCGCCGGGGACGCGCCGCACCATGCCAGCGCCGCGGCGAGGGCGGGCGCGAGAAACGCCTTGTCGTTCATCGCAAATCCTTGCGCATGGTGATGTTGGTCGGCTCGAAGCCGAGCCCCTCGTACAGCCGGCGCGCCGCCCGATTGCGGCCGAACACGTGCAGGGACACGAAAAACAGGTCGCGGGCGCGGGCGATGCGCTCCAGTTCGGCGAACGCGGCGCGCGCGACGCCCCGCCGGCGCGCCCGTTCCTCGACTTCGAGGCCGTAGACGTAGGCGCCGGCCCGCCCGCCTTCTTCGGTCTCCGCCCACCACAGGTGTCCGACGTCCCCTTCCTCGCCGGGGATGTGCAGGCGCACGAAGGTATGGCCGGGCGTCGCATGGCCTTCGGGCAGCAGCGAGGCATGGGCTTGGGTTGATTGTTGCAGCGCCTGCGCCGGCGTCCACTGCCCGATTTCGACGTGGCTGAGCGCGTACGACGGGATCGCCAGCGCCAGCCACGCC
Source organism: Burkholderiaceae bacterium (assembly GCA_040509075.1). Taxonomy (GTDB): domain Bacteria; phylum Pseudomonadota; class Gammaproteobacteria; order Burkholderiales; family Burkholderiaceae_C; genus Scleromatobacter. The sequence continues at coordinate 1,262 of JBEVLR010000170.1, forward strand.
AGGTAGTCGGCGGCGTCGAACGGGACGAAGCGGATCGTCGGCGGACGCCCGGTCATCGCGGGCCGTCAGCGCGCGGCCGCCGCGTCGACGACGACCGCCGTGCCGTAGCACAGCACTTCCGTCAGGCCGGCCATCAGCTCGGTGGCGTCGTAGCGCATGCCGACGATGGCGTTCGCGCCGAGGGCGCGCGCGTGATCGCACATGTGGCGGTATGCGAGGGCGCGCGCCTCCTCGCACAGGCGCGCATAGACCGTGATGTCGCCGCCGAACAGCGCCTGCAGGCCGCCCAGCACGTTGCCGACGATGGAGCGCGAGCGCACGGTGAGGCCGCGCACCACGCCGAGACTGCGCACGATCCTGAGGCCCGGCAGTTCGACCGCCGTCGTGACCATGGCGTTCTGGATGATCGGTGCGGGATCAGCTTTCATGGCCGGCGCGTTCCTCGGACGGGATGGACGATGCCGCCATCGTAGCCGGGCCGGCCCGGGAACGGGGCTTCAGATGCCCAGCGGATCGACATCGATCGCCCAGCGCACGACGCCGCGGTGCGCGGCCTTCAGCGCCGGCAGGTCGGGCGTGAACAGCGAGAGCAACCGCTGCAGCGCCGCGCGCGACGCGCATTCGATCAGCATCTGCCGGCGCTCGAAGCCGGCCACCTTGGCCACCGCCGGCGGCACCGGCGCGTAGAACGTCACGTCCACGGCCTCGGGGCGCGTTTTCGCGCGGTCGCGCGCGGCGCGCAGAAAAGCTTCCGCCACCTCCTCGCTGCGGGCTTCGGCGCGCAACAACGCCAGGTGCGAGAACGGCGGCAGGCCGGCCGATCGGCGCTCGTCGAGCTGCGCGCCGGCGAACGCGGCGTAGTCGTGCTTCTTCAGCGCCTCGAACAGCGGATGCGCGGGGTTCCACGTCTGCACCCACATCTCGCTGCCGCGCGCGATGTCGGCGTCGCGGCCGGCACGGCCGCCGGCTTGCATCAGCAGCGCGAACAGCCGTTCGCCGGCGCGGAAATCGGCGGCGAACAGCGCGCTGTCCGGATTCACGGCCGCCACGAGCGTGACGCGACGGAAATCGTGTCCCTTGGTCACCATCTGGGTGCCGACCAGCACGTCGACCTCGCCCGCGTGCACCGCGGCGAGCTGCGTCTCGAGCGTGCCTTTGCGGCGCGTCGTGTCGGCGTCGATGCGAAGCACGCGCGCGCCGGGCAACAGCTCGGCCACCTGTTCTTCCAGCCGCTCGGTGCCGCGGCCCATCGGCTCGATGTCGAGATTGCCGCACTCGGGGCAGGCGCGCGGCACCGGCTCCTGCGTGCCGCAATGGTGGCAGCGCAGGACGCGCTCGCCCTTGTGGAACACGCGCCATGCGCTGCAATGCGGACAGCCGCTCTTCCAGGCGCAGGCCGGGCAATGCAGCACCGGGGCGAAGCCGCGGCGGTTGAGGAAGAGCAGGCTCTGCTCGCCGCGCGCGACGCGCTGTTGGATCGCCTCGATCAACGCGGGCGCGAGCGCCTGCGGCGGCGCACGCGGCGCGGGGCGGGGCACGCAGGCCATGTCCAACAAGCGCACGGCCGGCAGCGCGCCGCGGCCGATGCGCTCGGCCAGCGTCGCCTGGCCGTAGCGGCCGCTTCGGGCATGCGCCCAGGTTTCGAGCGACGGCGTCGCCGATCCCAACAGCACGGGCACCTGCGCCAGACGGCCGCGGTAGACGGCCAGGTCGCGCGCGGAGTAGCGCGCGCCATCCTGCTGCTTGTAGGACGGGTCGTGCTCCTCGTCGACGACGATCAGCCCCAACCGCGGCATCGACGCGAAGACCGCCAGCCGCGTGCCCAGCACGAGATCGGCCTCGCCAAGGTGCGCCCCGAGCCAGTGTTGCAGGCGTTGCGCCGGGGTCAGCGCGCTGTGCAGCGAGACGAGCCGGCGGCCCGGAAACCGCGCCGAGAAACGCGCTTCGAGCTGCGGCGTCAGATTGATCTCGGGCACCAGCACCAAGGCCTGCCTGCCGGCCTGCAGCGCCTGCTCGGCCAGCCGCAGATAGATCTCGGTCTTGCCGCTGCCCGTCACTCCGAACAGCAGCGTCGCCGGCGGCGCCGGCGCGGCGGCCCAGGCGGTGAGCGTCTCCAGCACGGCCGCCTGCTCGAGGGTCGGCATGGGCGGGGGCAACCCCGGGAGCCGGCCGCTCGTCGGCTCCGGCACCGGCGGGCCGCGCTTTTTCTTGATCCGCTTGGCGATGGCGGCGTTGTCGAGCTTGCGCAGTTCCGGCGGCAGTACCGCCATGGCCACTTCGCCAAGGTTGCGCTGGTAATAACGTGCGGCGAATTCCACCAGCGCACGCCAGTCGGCCGGCAAGGGCGGCAACGCCTCCATGCTTTCGATCACCTGCCGCAAGGCCAGCGGCGGCGCCCCCGGCGACTGCGGAGCCGGCTCTACCTCAGCATCAGGCTGGCCGGGCGCCGCCTCCGATGGCGGCCCATCCCAGACCAGACCCGTCGTTTCCCTGCGTCCCAGAGGGATACGTACCAATGTCCCAGGCAACAGCGATTGCTCACTTTCATAGGTCAGCAATGAATTCATTCCAGCGTGTTGCGGCGCATCGATCGCCACCGCGACGTGCTTCAAACACGCCTCCCCAAGGTCGAGTTCATTTGCGACGGAAAGCTGGAAGATTCATGAGCTGCAGGCCGTAAGCTCATGATCCGTATGAGATTTTGAGTCGCCCACAGCTTCTGTGGATAACTTTGTGGGAAAGCTGGCGGCAGCGGCGCCAAATGTTGGATTCTTCGCACTCCGTCCGCGATCGCCCAAATTTGATGCATCATCAAAAGATTCAATCAAATCAATGGCTTGCCACCAAAATATGCGATCTCCAACAAGGCCGCAGGAAGACGGGCCGACCCCTTCAGCGCGTTCCGAATTTTGTTGATAAGTCAATGCCTGAGCGCTCACTTACTCGAAAATGACACCGGGCATGCGTTTCGCGACCGATGTCCTAGGCTCGCAGGCGACGCGAATGCGCATGAACGGCCTCGACCAGCGCGGCGACATGTTCCGGCGGCGTGCATTGGTTGATGCCGTGACCGAGGTTGAAGACATGCCCGGCCCAGCTGCCGTCCGGATTGCGGGGCGAGCCGAAGCTGTCCAGCGCGGCGCGCGCCTCGGCCTGGATGACGTCGGGCGGCGCGAACAACGCCATCGGGTCGAGATTGCCCTGCAGCGCCACGCGTGCGCCGACGCGTCGCCGGGCGGCGCCGAGATCGGTCGTCCAATCGAGGCCGACGACGTCGACCTCCATGTCGGCGATCGCCTCGAGCCACTGGCCGCCGCCCTTCGTGAAGACGATGACCGGCACGCGCCGCCCGTCCTTCTCGCGCTGGAGCCGATGGACGACGCGCCGCGTGTAGGCGAGCGAGAACGCGCGGAAAGCCGCCTCCGCGAGCACGCCGCCCCAGCTGTCGAACACCATCACCGCCTGCGCGCCGGCATCGATCTGCGCGTTCAGGTACGCCGCCACCGCATCGGCGTTGATCGCGAGCATGCGGTGCATCAGATCGGGTCGCGCATACATCAGCGTCTTGACCTGGCGGTAGTCGTCGGAGCCGGCGCCTTCGACCATGTAGCACGCCAGCGTCCAAGGGCTGCCCGAGGAGCCGATCAGCGGCACGCGGCCGTCCAGCGCGCTGCGGATCGACGAGACCGCGTCGAAGACGTAGCGCAGCTTGTCCATCGACGGCACGGCGAGCGACGCGACCGCCGCTTCGTCGCGCACGGTCTTCGCGAAGCGCGGGCCCTCGCCCGCGGCGAAGGACAACCCCAGCCCCATCGCGTCGGGCACGGTGAGGATGTCGGAAAACAGGATCGCGGCATCGAGCGGAAAACGCTCGAGCGGCTGCAGCGTGACCTCGGTGGCGTAGTCGACGTTGGTCGCCAGGTCCATGAAGCTGCCGGCCCGCGCGCGCGTGGCCTTGTATTCGGGCAGGTAACGCCCGGCTTGGCGCATGAGCCAGATCGGCGTCGTGTCGGTCGGCTGGCGCAGGCACGCGCGCAGGAACGAATCGTTCTTCAGGGAAGGCCACATCCGGCCGATTATCGGCGGGCCGGGGCGGGCCGCCGGATCGGCTTCAGCGGCCCCGCGAACTTCTCGCGCCGCGGCTTGCCGGCCAGCGGCGGGATTTCGAAGTCCGGCGCCGGATCCTGCGGCTCGGGCAGCCGCGAGAGCAGGTCCTCGATCAACGTCAGCCGGCCTTCGTGCTGGTCGTTGAAATCGACCAGCGTCCACGGGGCGTGCTTCGTATGCGTGGCCTTCAACATGCGGTCGCGCGCCTTGCCGTAGTCCGCATAGCGCGTGCGCGCCTGCAGATCGACCGGCGACAGCTTCCACTGCTTCAGCGGGTCGTCCAGCCGCTCGGCGAAACGCCGCTCCTGCTCGGCCTGGTCGACGGTGAGCCAATATTTGAACAGGCGGACGCCGTCGTCGGCCAGCATCCGCTCGAAGACCGGCGCCTGCTTCAGGAACGCGTCGGCCTGCTCCGGGGTGCAATACCCCATCACGTATTCAACGCCGGCGCGGTTGTACCAGCTGCGGTCGAACAGCGTCAGCTCGCCGGCGGCCGGGAGAAAGGAAACGTAACGCTGGAAATACCATTGGCTCCGCTCGCGCTCGCTGGGCACGCCGAGCGCCGCGATGCGGCATTGGCGGGTGTTCAGCTTCTCGGAAATCGCCTTGATCGCGCCGCCCTTGCCGGCGGTGTCGCGGCCCTCGAAGACCACGACGGCGCGCTCGCCCCGACGCTGCAGCGCGCGCATCACGCCGTTCAGGCGCACCTGCAGCGGACGCAGCCGATCCTCGTACGTGGCGCCGGACGAGGCGTCGTCGATGGTGCGCGGCTTCTTCTTGCTCATGGCGGCCCTGTTGCGGGATGGCGATCGACAGGATGGGCATTCGGCGCGCCAGCCGGCGCGGCGACCCTGGAGGAATCGGGGGGCGGCCGCGCTCCCGCGCCCCGGCTCCTGCGGCGGCCGGCCGGGCGCTCAGAAACTCGGCAACGCGGGGATCGAAGGCATCTGCGGCAGCGACGGCGCCGCAGGCAGCGAGGGCAACGACGGCATCGCGGGCGCCGGGGGCGCATATTGCTTCAACGCCTCCTCGGGCTTTTGCGCCAACCATTGCTGGGTCTGCTGGGCGATCCGGTCGACATCGGTCGGCGGCTTCGCCGCTTGCTCGATCTGGTTCACGCAGGCCTGCGCCTGCTGCTGCGCCGCGTTCGCCATCGAGCGGCCCTGATCCAGGGCGGACCGGGCGGTCGACTTCGCATCGTTCGCAACGCCCTGGCCCTGCGCGATCGCGGAATCGGCCATGCGCTTGCCTTGGTCGGCGGCGGCTTGGCCCTGGGCCATGGCCGAACTCGCGGCCGATTTGGCCTGATCCTCGGCCGCTTGCGCCTGCCGCCTCGCGGAATCGACCGCATTGGCCACCGAATCGGGCAATTTGCCCTGCTCGACGTCTTTCAAGTAATCCTGCATCGCCGGCGGCAAAGCGTCCTTGAGCTCGTTCTCGAGCGCGCTGCGCGCGTCGGTGGCCTGCTGCGCCAGCCTGGCGAGCTCGCCGGCGGGCATGGTCGGGATGCTGGGCATCGCGTTTTCCAACGCCGAGGCCAATGCACCGACCTTGTTCTTGTAGGCATCGACGGCCGGATTGTCCGCGATGCCGTCCTCGATCGATTTGCCGATGCCGTCGAGCACGGAGCCGGCGTCGAACGCCGACGGGACATGCGCGCCGCAGGCGCAAGGGATGGCCGGCGTCGCGACGTTCTTGACGGCCGAGAACGCATTGCCGATCGCGCTGGTGGCGGCAGCGGTCGCGGTGCCGATCGCGCTGGCCGCGGCACCTTCGGCGCCGTTCACCGCGGTCGCTGCGGCGGCGGCCGCCGCTTGGGCTTGCGCTTTCGCGGCCTGCGCCGCTTGCTGCGCCACCGCTTGCGCCTGTTGCACGGCGGCTTCGGCCTGCTGCGCGAGTCGGGCCGCCTTGTCCTTCGCGGCCTGCACCGCCTGCTGCCCTTGCTGCATGGCCTGCTGGGCCTTCTGGGCTGCGGCCGCCGCTTCCTGCTGCGCCTGTTGCGCCAGCGCCCGGGCTTTCCGTTCGGCGTCGTCGGCGGCGCTTTCGGCGTCGTTCAACGCCTGCTCGCCTTTGGCCTCGGCCGCCTTCGCGGCCGCGTCGGCGCGGTGCGCCGCCGCCTCGGCCACGGCCCGGGCGGCGGCCGCGAAGTGCGTGGCCTTGGCTTCGGCTTCGGCCACCGCCTGCTGCGCCTTCACGGCCGCATCCTGCGCGGCTTGCTGCGCCGCCTGCGCCTGCTGTTGGGCCGCCTGCACGGCCTTCTGCGCGTCGGCCTGGGCCGCCTGCGCGGCCTGCGACGCCTGCTGTTGCGCCTGCTGCCCGACTTGCGCGGCCTGCGCGGCGAGCGCCGCGGCCTTGGAAGCGGCGTTCTGCGCCGGAGCCGCCAACGACTGCAGCCCTTGCGACGCCGCCGGTCCCGCTTGCGAGACGGCATCGCCCAGCGGGCCGCCCAAACCTGCGCTCATGCCGCGCTCCCTGCCGCCGGCGCGCCGGCGCCGCCCAGGGTGTGGAAAACCAGTTTCGAGAAATCGCTCAACGCCGCGGCTTTCTTGGAAGAGGGCATCCTGCGCTCGCGCAGGATCTGCGCCAGCGCGGGGATGCGGCGGTCGAATTCCTCGCCCATCAGCCAGGCGGTGTAGACGTAGGTCGCGACCGAATGCTCGTCATGCAAGCCGTAGGCGGCCGCCTGCGCGGTCTGGCGATGGATCGCGGCGACGAGGTCGGCGAACGGCATCTGGGCCGCCTGCTCGGGATGATTTCTGCGGATGATGGCGATCAAGCGTTCATCGAACGAATCCTGAGCCATCTTGTCCCATTGGGCTTGGGAGATGGAAAGCATGAGCCTCTCCGGCGGAGCGGGAAGTCCCCGCAAATCTGATCTCGTGTGGTGTGGATCCTGAGACGCCACGGGGCCCTTGCGCGAAAACCCGGACTGCTGCTCAGAAGGCGCCAGTTTGGCATGGTTGCGCATGCGATTTCAAGTTGGGCGCGAGGCGAACTTGCCGCGCGGCCGGTGCGCTCGCCCACCGGCGACGAGCCCTCTTGTGGTCAGCCCCTTCGATTGGGAACAAATTTCTCGATCAGAAAAAGTGCCATGAGGCTGAGCAAGACCGCCGTTGTATCGGCCGGTGCATGAGATGGATCCTGCGGATGATTTCCCGCATCGGGCGAAGCGACCGGCTGGGCGCCGGAATTCGCATAGATGGAAATCAACGGTGCGCATGCCAGTAAAAACGAAACGCCCTCAATTGCCAACCGGTTTATGTAAGTATCTGGGATCGGTTGCCGCCGGCGCTGTTCCGTAGTTTCTCGGTATCCCAGCAAGGCGTTCAGATTCAGACCGGTCATCATTTGATTGAAAGTGTTCGCCATTTGTTGCGCGGATTGGATTGCCGCAATGCCGTTACTCGCAGTTAAATTTGACCGCGCAGTTCTTTCCAGCAACTCATATATTGAATTTCCCATGTTTCGAAATGCCACCTCCAACATTGCAAGTTGGGCATTCCAAATTTCCCTTCCCGTCCTATTTCGCTGTCGGGCGTGCTCAGCAAGGAAAACCACCCCGCCCTGAACGGGATACGGAATGAGCATCGATACGAATGAAATTAGAGCAACTCCAAAAGGTATTTGATATTCCGTCGGCAAGCCTTCGTGGTTGACATTCACAGCCGTATTTCTATGAACTCTCATCAAGGGCGCATGCCTGGCCGCAATTCGTAATCGTGCGTCCTCCGCTTGTAATCGTGCCTCCCTATGCCGCACGTTCATCGCGTTCATCGACTTCAAGGAAGGCGGCATCATGGCATCGGCCAGGAATTTGCAACTGTAGTAATCCAGTTTTCCGTTCTGGAGAGCGACTTCCGCACCAGGCTGGCTGTCCTGGGGGACATGGGCGCGTAGCTCGTCCAGCAGAGATTGTTTGTCCGCCATCGTTTGGAGGGGAGAAGTCAGCTCCGCCAAAGCCTCTTTCGCTTGCTCCAAGGTCTTGATGGGACATTTGGCGATCAACGCCTCCGCTCGATCTTTGGTCTCCTGATCTACACGATTTTCATCGATGCTGTGCTTCAGCTTTGCTATGAATTGCTTTTTGCCGATGCTTTGAGTTACTTTTTGCAGGGCTTTTCTCGTTTTGGCGTTCGTTTTTAGTTTTTCGACCTCTTCGAAATCAATTTCGCCGGTCTCGAAATAGGCTTTACGGCTTTTTTTGTAAGCCCCGCGGGATTTCAAATCTTCAAGCCGTCCACCAGCAGGCTTTGAGGACGACTTGGCGACCCCGTCCGCAGTCGGCTCAGACGGGTCGGAAATCGGTAGGCTGGGGCTATCATGCAATTGACCTACAAGCGGCGCTGCTTCCGTGCTTGGCATATGAATTCCATTCCAGTCATGGCGGATTGTTCAAAATTTAAACGCCCATGCCAGGGCCGATACGAAGTCACAAGCCGTTTTGCGATAGGACCCGACGGCCCCCACCCGAGTTCGCCCGCCCACGCCGCATACAAGCACGAAAAAGCCCGCTCACGTGACCGCGAGCGGGCTTTTAAAAAAACGGCCGGCTTGGGGGCCAATCAATCAGGATCAGGCATCAATGTCCGGCGTGACCGCGAAAACGACGGATCGCCGCCAGCTGCGCAGCCATCACCGCCAGCTCGCCCTGCGCCTTGGCGACGTCGAAATCGCCCTTGGCGTTCTGCAGCGCGGCTTCGGCGGCCTTCTTGGCGGCATCGGCCTTGGCCTCGTCCAGGTCCTTGCCGCGGATCGCGGTGTCGGCGAGCACGGTCACGCGGTCGGGTTGAACCTCCAGGATGCCGCCGGCGACGAACACGAACTCCTCCTGGTCGTTGTCGGCCCGCTTGATGCGCACCGCGCCCGGCTTGATGCGCGTGATCAACGGCGTGTGGCGCGGCATGATGCCCAGCTCGCCGCTCTCGCCCGGCAGTGCGACGAAACTGGCTTCGCCGGAGAAGATCAGCTCTTCGGCGGAGACGACGTCGACATGAATGGTGGCCATATGGGATCCGTTCTTTGGCAGGCGAAGGGTTGCGGGAAGCATGCTGCCGGCGTCCGGCCCAGGCGCCACGCACCGCCGACCTGGAGGGCCGGCGAGCACGGCAACCACGGCGGGGCGCCGGGAGCGCCGCTTATTGCATGCCCTTCGCTTTTTCGATGGCTTCGTCGATGGTGCCGACCATGTAGAACGCCTGCTCCGGCATGTGGTCGCACTCGCCTGCGACGATCATCTTGAAGCCGCGGATGGTTTCCTTCAACGGCACGTACTTGCCGGGCGAGCCGGTGAACACTTCGGCGACGTGGAAAGGTTGCGACAGGAAACGCTGGATCTTGCGGGCGCGCGACACGGCCAGCTTGTCTTCCGGCGCGAGTTCGTCCATGCCCAGGATCGCGATGATGTCGCGCAATTCCTTGTAGCGCTGCAGCGTGGCCTGCACGGCGCGGGTCGTGTCGTAGTGCTCCTGGCCGATCACGTTCGGATCGATCTGGCGCGACGTGGAATCGAGCGGATCGACCGCCGGGTAGATGCCCAGCGACGCGATTTCGCGCGACAGCGACACGGTGGAGTCCAGGTGGCCGAAGGTCGTGGCGGGGGACGGGTCGGTGTAATCGTCGGCCGGCACGTAAACGGCCTGGATCGACGTGATCGAGCCGACCTTCGTCGACGTGATCCGCTCTTGCAGGCGGCCCATTTCCTCGGCCAGCGTCGGCTGGTAGCCCACGGCGGACGGCATGCGGCCCAGCAGCGCGGACACTTCCGTGCCGGCCAGCGTGTAGCGGTAGATGTTGTCGACGAAGAACAGCACGTCGCGGCCTTCGTCGCGGAACGACTCGGCGATGGTCAGGCCGGTCAGCGCGACGCGCAAGCGGTTGCCCGGCGGCTCGTTCATCTGGCCGTAGACCATGGAGACCTTGGAGTTCGGGAGATCCTCCAGGTCGACGACCTTGGAGTCGGCAATCTCGTGATAGAAATCGTTGCCTTCACGGGTGCGTTCGCCGACGCCGGCGAACACCGACAGGCCCGAGTGCGCCTTCGCGATGTTGTTGATCAGCTCCATCATGTTGACGGTCTTGCCGACGCCGGCGCCGCCGAACAGGCCGACCTTGCCGCCCTTGGCGAACGGGCAGATCAAGTCGATGACCTTGATGCCCGTCTCGAGGAGTTCCTGCGACGGGCTCAGCTCTTCGTAGGTCGGCGCCTTGCGGTGGATCACGGACGTGAACGTCTGGTCGACCGGGCCGCGTTCGTCGATCGGGTTGCCGAGCACGTCCATGATGCGGCCCAGCGTGGCCTTGCCGACCGGCACGGTGATGCCGGCGCCGGTGTTGCGCACCATGCTGCCGCGTCGGATGCCATCCGACGAGCCGAGCGCGATCGTGCGCACGATGCCGTCGCCGAGCTGCTGCTGGACTTCCAGCGTCAGCGCGGTGCCGTCCATCTTCAAGGCGTCGTAGATCGCCGGCATCTGGTCGCGCGGAAACTCGACGTCGACCACGGCGCCGATGGTTTGAACGATCTTGCCCATGGCATTGGATGTCGTCATCTTCATTCCTTCGTATCTGTCAAAGACTTAAACGGCAGCCGCACCGGAGACGATTTCACTCAATTCCTTGGTGATCGCCGCTTGACGCGTCTTGTTGTAGATCAGCTTGAGCTCGGCGATCAGGTTGCCGGCGTTGTCGGTCGCCGCCTTCATCGCGACCATCCGCGCCGCCTGCTCGGAAGCCATGTTCTCGGCCACGGCCTGATAGACCAGGGCCTCGATGTAGCGCTTGAGCAGCTCTTCGATCACGCCGGGCGCGTCCGGTTCGTAGATGTAGTCCCACGCATAGCCGGCCTTCGAATCCGCGGCACCGACCTGCATGCCTTCGGACGTCAGCGGCAGCAGCGGCACGACCATGGGCTCCTGCTTCATCGTGTTGACGAAGCGGGTGTAGCAGAGGTGGACCGCGTCCAGCTTGCCTTCGACGAACATCTCGAGCATGACCTTCACGGGGCCGATCAGCTTCTCGAGGTTCGGAGCGTCGCCCAATTGCGTCACGTGGCTGACCACCGATGCGCCGGAGCGGTTCAGGAAACCGAAGCCCTTGTTGCCGATCGCGACCGCATTGACCTTGCCGCCCGCGTTCTGCACGTCGCGCATCTTGATCGTGAGCGCGCGCAGCACGTTGGTGTTCATGCCGCCGCACAGCCCCTTGTCGGTCGTGACCACGATGAAGCCGACGTTCTTCGCGGCACCGCCGACTTCGCGCATGTACGGCGACCGGTATTCCGGATTCGCTTTCGACAGGTTGGCCGTGATGCCCGCGATGCGTTCGCTGTACGGACGCGCGGCGCGCATGCGATCCTGGGCGCGGCGCATCTTGGACGCGGCGACCATCTCCATCGCCTTCGTGATCTTGCGGGTGTTCTCCACCGACTTGATCTTGCCGCGTATTTCCTTTCCTACCGCCATGACGGTTCTCCATTCATTGTGCCCCTAGGCGGCTTCGCCGCCGCCCCCCGAGGGGGGCCGAGCCGAGTTGCAAAGCCGCATCGGCTCATGAGGGTCGTGGTCGGGGAATCAGGCGAACGATTTCTTGAACGCGGCGATGGCGTCGCGCAGTTCGGCCTCGGCGGCCTGGCAGGCCTTGGCGAATTCGACCTTCTCGGGCGCATCGTCCTTGCCGAACTTCGTCTTCCACTTCGCGCCGTTCTTTTCCATCGTCGCGAGCAGCGCGGCGTGGTTCGACTTCAGGTGCTGGTGCAGGCCGTGCTCGAACGGGAGCACCTGCTTGATGGTCAGCGAGTCCATGAAATCGTTGTTGACGGCGAACAGCGTGGCGGCCATCAGGCTGATCGGCAACGGCGAATACTGGTTCTGCTTCAACAGTTCCGTCACGCGCGCGCCGCGATCGAGCTGCTTGCGGGTCGATTCGTCGAGGTCGGACGCGAACTGCGCGAACGCGGCCAGCTCGCGGTACTGCGCGAGGTTGGTGCGGATGCCGCCCGACAGGCCCTTGATCAGGTTCGTCTGGGCCGCGCCGCCGACGCGCGACACCGAGATGCCGGCGTTGATGGCGGGACGGATGCCGGCGTTGAACAGGCTGGTTTCGAGGAAGATCTGGCCGTCGGTGATCGAGATCACGTTCGTCGGCACGAAGGCGGACACGTCGCCGGCTTGCGTCTCGATGATCGGCAGCGCGGTCAGCGAACCGGTCTTGCCCTTGACCGCACCCTTGGTGAACGCTTCGACGTAGTCGGCGTTCACGCGCGCGGCGCGCTCGAGCAGGCGGCTGTGGAGATAGAACACGTCGCCGGGGAAGGCTTCGCGGCCCGGCGGGCGGCGCAGCAGCAGCGAGACCTGGCGGTAGGCGACGGCTTGCTTGGACAAGTCGTCATAGACGATCAGCGCGTCCTGGCCGCGATCGCGGAAATATTCGCCCATCGTGCAGCCCGAATACGCCGAGACGTATTGCATCGCCGCCGACTCCGACGCGGTGGCCGCGACGACGATCGTGTATTCCAGCGCGCCGTTCGCCTCGAGGGCGCGCACCACGTTCTTGACCGTGGACGCCTTCTGCCCGATGGCGACGTACACGCAGGTCATGTTCTGACCCTTCTGGTTGATGATCGCGTCGATCGCCACCGCGGTCTTGCCGGTCTGGCGGTCGCCGATGATCAGCTCGCGCTGGCCGCGGCCGACGGGCACCATGGAGTCGATGGATTTCAGGCCGGTCTGCACCGGCTGATCGACGGACTGGCGCGCGATCACGCCCGGCGCGACCTTCTCGATGACGTCGGTCATCTTCGTGTCGATCGGGCCCTTGCCGTCGATCGGCTGGCCGAGCGCGTTGACGACGCGGCCGATCAGCTCCGGGCCGACCGGGACTTCCAGGATGCGGCCCGTGCACTTGACGGTGTCGCCTTCGGAGATGTGCTCGTATTCGCCCAGGATGACGGCGCCGACGGAGTCGCGCTCGAGGTTCAGCGCGAGTCCGAACGTCGGCTGGCCGCTGGGCGCGGCCGGGAATTCGAGCATTTCGCCCTGCATCGCGTCGGACAAGCCGTGCACGCGGCAGATGCCGTCGGTGACCGAGACGACCGTGCCCTGGTTGCGGATGTCGGACGACGCCCCCAGGCCCTCGATGCGGCTCTTGATCAGTTCGGAAATTTCAGCGGGATTCAATTGCATGACTAAATCTCCCAAAGGCGAGGCCGCGAGGCCACCTGGGTTGAAGGGCGGTTCTATTCGGGCCGGCTCAGTGGGTCAGCGCGACGCGCATCTGCTCGAGCCGCGCACGCACGGAGGCGTCGAGCACTTCATCGCCGACCGTCACCCGCACGCCGCCGATCAGCGACGGGTCGACATCGACCTGCGCCTTGATCCTGCGGCCGAAACGTTTCTCGAGCACCTGGACGAGCTCGTCGCGCTGGGCGGGGTCGAGCGGGAACGCGCTGACGATCCGCGCGTCGGCGACTCCGCCGCGTTCGTTGACCAGCGCGCGGAACTGGGAGGCGATTTCCGGCAACACCGGCAGGCGGCCGTTGTCGATCACCGCATCGAGCAGGTTGCGCAATTTCGGGCTCAGTTCCGCGCCCGCGAGGCCGGTGACGAGGCCCAGGACCTGTTCGTCGCTGACCTTGGGGCTGGCGGCGAACTGGCGCAGGCCCGGATCGTCGGCGATGCCGGCGAGGGCATCGAGCTGCGCCACGAGTTGCGCGCCATCGGCGACGGTACTCGACTGGAACAGCGCTGCGGCATAGGGCCGCGCGATGGTGGAGGGCTCGGCCATGGTTTCAGAGCTCGGTCTTCAAGCGGCCGAGCAACTCGGCGTGGACGGCCGGGTTGACTTCGTGGCGCAGGATCTGCTCGGCGCCCTTGACCGCCAACGCGGCCACCTGGTCGCGCAAGGCCTCGCGCGCCTTGACGGAAGCCTGCTGAGCTTCGGCCTGCGCCTGCGCGATGATCTTGGCGCCTTCCTCGGTCGCCTTCGCCTTCGCGTCTTCGACGATCTGCAGCGCCAGGCGCTCCGCGTTCGCGAGACGCTTGGCCGAATCGTCGCGGGCGGCGGCGAGCTGCTGCTCGACGCGCTGGTTCGCGTTCGCCAGCTCGGCGCGGGCCTTGTCGGCGGCCGACAGGCCTTCGGCGACCTTGCGCGCGCGCTCGTCCAATGCGGCCGTGATCGGCGGCCACACGAATTTCATCGTGAAACCGACCAGGATCAGGAACACGATCATCTGGATGATCAGGGTAGCGGTGATGCTCACTTTGTTGGCTCCGTTGGACCACCCCGAAGCGCTTGCGGCTTCCCCCTCGAAGGGGCGCACCTGGCGGCCCGGCGGAACCGGATCCGCGGGTGCCGCTCGGCTGGAGGTCTGCTGTATGTCCGTTTGAAGGGCTCGCGGCCCGGATCCGGCGCGAATTACTTCGGCAGGTTCAGCAGCTGACCCAGGAACGGGTTGGCCGTCGTGAACCACAACGCGATGCCGGTGCCGATGATGAACGCGGCGTCGATCAGGCCGACCAGCAGGAACATCTTCGTTTGCAGCTCGCCCATCAGTTCCGGCTGGCGCGCGGCGGATTCAAGGTACTTGCTGCCCATGATGCCGATGCCGATGCAAGCGCCGCAAGCGCCCAGGCCGATGATCAGGCCGGCGGCCAGGGCGACGAAGCTGATGAGTTCCATGTTGACTCCAGTTGGGAAATTATGTGGATGGAAAGAGAGAGGCGGACAGCGCAAGCCACGCCGCCGGCGGACCGGCGGGCGCGGTTTCTTAATGCGAGTCGTGGGCTTGTCCGATGTAGACGAGCGTCAACATCATGAACACGAAAGCCTGCAGCGTGATGATCAGGATGTGGAAGATCGCCCACGCGGTGCCGGCAATGATGTGCAGCAGGGCGAGGCTGAAGCCGCCCAGCGTCAAGGTGAACGCGCCGCCCAGAAGCGCGATCAGCAGGAAGATCAGTTCGCCCGCATACATGTTGCCGTACAGCCGCATGCCATGCGAAACGGTCTTGGCGACGAATTCGATCATCTGCATCGCGAAGTTCACGATGCCCAGCAGCAAGGCGAAGATCGGGTTCTTGCTGGTGCCGAACGGTGCGACCACCAGCTCGTGCGCCCAGCCGCCGGCGCCCTTGATCTTGACGTTGTAATACAAGCAGACCAGCAGCACCGCGACCGACATGCCCATCGTGATCGACAGGTCGGCCGTCGGCACGACGCGCAGGAACGCGTGTTCCGGATCGGTCGCCGAGCGCTCCCACAGGAACGGCAGCAGATCGACCGGCAACAGATCCATCGCATTCAGCAGGAAGATCCAAACGAAGATCGTCAAGGCCATCGGCGCGACCATCCTGCGGCTCTTCGGATTGTGGACGATCGCCTTGGCCTGGTTCTCGGTCATCTCGACCAGGAATTCGACGGCGGCCTGGAAGCGGCCCGGCACGCCCGCGCTCGCGCGGCGCGCGGCGATGATCCCGAAGACCAGCGCGATCGCGCCGATGAGCGACGAAAAAGCGACGGAATCCCAGTGGATCACGTGGAAGTTCAGCGGACCGGTGTTGCCCAGGATGTTGGACAGGTGGGTCAAGTGATGCTGGATGTATTCACCGGCGGTCGGTGCGTGTTCTTCTGCGGCCATGTGGTGTCCGAGGCTTCCCGATCTGATCGTCAACGCGCGCGCCGTGCGAGCGCCACCCAATACACAGTCAGGCACCCGGCGAGCGCGGCCAGCAGCGCCGGCCACACGATCGGGTGCAATATCTTTCCCGCCGCGGCGAGCATCGCCACGGTGCATACCAACTTCGCCGCCGTCCAGCCGAGCAGGTTCGCCGCGGTCGCCATCGGCGACTTGCTGTCGGCAAGCCGCGTCGCGCCGCGCGCCATCAACGCGCCCGGCAGGATCACGGTCGCCGCGCCGTACGCGGCCGACCAGCAAGCCGGCATTCCGAACAGCAGGCCGATCAGCAACGCCAAGACGGCGCCGGCCTCGACCTGCACCAACACCACGCGCCACGGGGACGGCGCGCTCCGTTGATCGCGAAACGCCGCCGCCTCTCGCGCCGACAAGCGGCGGGGCAGCGGATCCTCGTCGTCCCAGTTCGTGGCGCCGCCCGCCACCAGGCCGGCGCCACGGCCGGGATGGGCAGCGGAGCCATTCGGCCGTAGCGTGGAACCCTGGAGAGTCATCGGAAGTGTCTCTTATGTTCTGCGATTGGCCGCATCCGACAACGCGGCCTGCTTGCTCTAGGCGACTCTTGACTATTATTTATTTGTGCGAACGCATGCCGCGCGCACGAACGGGCCGCATAACGCCGGCCAAGCTCCTTAGCCAATCGATTCTAACCCGAAAATCGCACGGCAGCCACAGATGGAACGCTTCGAGGCGAAAGCCGGTTCGGAATCCTGCGGACATCTTCGGGAAGAACGCTCCCTGGGCAGGACGCGGTGGTCATGATTTGCGTCACAAAGCTATCACCGGAGCACCCGCGATGGGACCGAATCCAGTTTCCGTTACCGAACCCACCGCCCAATCCTCGCAGGAGCTGCCGCCCCAGGCCTCTGCAGAGGCCCCGACTTCGAAGCCGCGAAAGCCGACCAATGCCGTTCTTGAAAGGCTTGTGGACGCCACGTCGTCGGGCACGCACACCTCTTGCGCCGCGACCTCGCCTCAATCATCCGGCTTTTCCATGGGTGGCTTTTTTAAGTTTTCGCGCATTGAGACCGGTTTTGAGGGGGATGAGCGGATACCAAAAGAACATCTGGAGGCATTCAATACCCATATCAAAAGTGTCGAATTTCGCGGGAAGGGTGATTTAGGGCGTATTCCCTTGCCGCCAGGGCCGAATGGTGAAGTTCGAGAGCTTGGGTATGCTCGATATATCGATAAGAACCGGAAACAAGGCTGGTCCGTTGCGGGCTTTTCCAACATCGAAGATGGAAAATTGACTCGCCTCGCCGTCAGTTACGAATTCCTGAATACGGTCGACCTAGGTTCTTTAACGCCAGCCCGCAAAAATGACATTACACAGGCACTGCATATCAATACGCCAAAGCGCACGACCTTGTCGCCTGCCGGTATCCGCGTCCCGACCGAAACTTATTTGAGCAAAAATGGCGTTTCCCACGAAGAATTGATGCGTGGTGGATTGGCGGAAGACGGCCCCAAATTGACCATGACGCTTCGCCTGCTGGCTGCGTCGAACAAACTTCTTCATCCAGAAACAAAAAGCCGATGACGAGAAACATGGTCGATGCAATGACCGATGCGGAAAAAATAGAATCACTCAAAAAACACGCCGACGGGAACGGCGGCAAAGTCATGCTCAACCGTCTCGGCTTCCGATCGCTGCCGCCGGCCATGACTTGGGAGACCAGCCGCAGCGCCTCGGGCAACGGGGAATTCATCCAGGGCACCATTGGCTCGCGCCGCACCGAGGGCAAACAAAACGAAGGAGACATGTTCATGGTCATGGCCTCCGAACGGGCTTTTTTGTTCGACGGTGATATCTCCTTCGGGAAAAAGGCTGACCATGTACTCAGCCTTTCTGCGCACATCGGTGAATTGAGTCATCGCGCCTTGCAGGCCGGGCGGGCCGCCAATGAATCCATCGACAACGAAAAAGAAGTTGATTCAAGTGCGGTTTATTTTGGTCGCACGGAAGCTGAAGTAGAAGTCCTGAAAACACTTGACGGCGTCGATAAATTGCCTTCCCTCAAGCAATTGCCGCCTTCGGAAGCGATTGCACGCGTGCAGGCATTCGCGAAATTGCGCGCCGGCCCTGGCCCGGGCAAATGCCATGAAATGAAAGCTTTGATTCAAAAAACCACTTTGGAGAATCCCGAGGCGCTTCCGGGTGTTTTCAATGCGCTCATGGATAATTACATGAAATTCCAGAGCCCCCTTGATTATCATAGGATTGCAATCGCAATGTCATTGTTTAAGGCCGTCGAAGACGTCGCACCGGGCGACAAAGCCACGAAACATGGCTTGGTCAGAAATACGCTCATCGAACCTCTGAAACTGCAGGGCGCCCCTGATCAAAAAGCAAAACAACATGCCGATAAATGCGTTGCCGACATAGTGGCAAGCGAAAAAATCAGAGGCAATATCCGATTGATGCTTGAACCTTTCCCCGCGATGTCGAAATGGAGAGGTCTTGTAACGGATGTCGTGGAACGCAACCCGGCCATATTGACGGCAAAAGCTGGTTTGTTGACTGAAGCGGAGTTCCAACAACCTCGCTTTCAGTAAACCGTCGAGCACCGAACGGCCTCGCCGACGAGGTCTTCGACGGCTCTGAGTTTCCGCCAAGGCGCCATTCGCGGGCCGAAAAGGAACCCTAAGCCGGCGAAGCCTTCACCACCTCGCCGAGGCGCTCGACCGCCTCGGCGATCTGCGCCGGCGGCAGCGTGACGAACGACAGGCGCAGCGTGCGCACATCGGGCTCGCCCGCATAGAACGCCGCCCCCGGCACATAGGCGACCCCGGCCTCGACGGCACGGGGCAGCAGCGCCATCGCGTCACAGCCGGCCGGCAGCCGCACCCAGAAGAACATGCCGCCGCTCGGCGCCTGCCATTCGCAGCCGGCAGGCAGGTGGGCCGTCAACGCGGCGGCCATCGCGTCGCGGTGCGTGCGATAGCGGTCGCGGATGGCCGGAACGTGCCGGTCGAGGAAGCCGTCGCGGATCACCTGATGGACGAGGCGCTGGTTGAACGCGGCCGTGTGCAGGTCGGCGGATTGTTTGGCCTGCAGCAGCTTCGGGAACAGCGGCTTGGGGCAAACCAGGTAGCCCAGCCGCAGGCCGGGCGCCAGCACTTTCGAGAACGAGCCCATGTACAGCGTGCCCTCGGCCCAGCGCGACGCGAACGGCTTGGGCGGCGGCTCGTCATACCAGAGATCGCCGTACGGGTTGTCTTCCACCAGCGGCACGCCGATGCGGTCGGCGGCGGCGACGATCGCGTCCCGCCGCGCCTGCGGGACCACGCGGCCCGTCGGGTTCTGGAAGTTCGGCAACACGTACATGAAGCGCGTGCCGGGATCGAGCGCGGCCACGGCCTCGGGCAGCGGGCCATCGCCGTCGCAGGCGACCGACGTGAACACCGGCTCGTTCGGATTGAACGCCTGCAGCGCCCCGAGATAGGTCGGCGCTTCGACGGCGACGGCGCTGCCCGCGTCGAGCATCACCTTGCCGACGAGATCCAAGCCCTGCTGCGAACCGCTGGTCATCAGCACGCGTTCCGCCGGCGCGTCGACGCCGGCGGCGCTCAGGTGCGCCGAGACCCATTCGCGCAACGGCGCGAAGCCTTCGCTCGCGGCGTATTGCAGCGCCTCGCGCGGGTGGTCGGTGAGCACGCGGGCGGCGGCTTCGCGCATCGCTTCGACGGGAAACGTGTCGGCCGACGGCAGCCCGCCGGCCAGCGAGCGCACGCCCGGGAGTTCGGTCAGCTTCAGGATCTCGCGGATCACCGAGGGATTCATGCGGGCGCATCGCGCGGCGAGCCGCCAGGGCGAATCCATCGGGTTCATCGGATCGTGCGCGGTGTGGGAGCCGTTCATGGCGGAAGCTTTCGGGAAAGAAGGGCGCCGGGCTTCGGCCGGGCGCGGCGGGAATCGACGATCGGGGCCGAGGGGGGCGAAGCGGCGCAAGCGCCCGTCGACATGCGCCGCCCGAGGTAGACGCAGGCCATCACCGCGATCGAAAAGCCGAGCGTGCCGGCTTCGAGCCTCTCGCCGAGCAACGGGGCGCTGGCGAGGATGGACACGAACGGCTGCAGCAACTGCACTTGGCTGACGCGCAGCGCGCCGCCCCAGTCGAGGCCGCGATACCACGCGAAGAAACCCATCCACATCGAGAACACCGAAACGTAGCCGAAGCCGGCCCAGGCGGCTGGGCGCACCGGCATGGCGGGCCATTGCGTGACGAGCACCGGCAGCGTGACGGGCAACGCCAGCACCAGCACCCAGGAGATCGCCTCTTCCGGCGTCAGGCCGCGCGGGCCGAGGGTGAGGCGCAGGCCTGTGATGTAGCCGGTCGCCGACGCGGCCACCGCCCCGAGCAGCAGCAGGTCGCCGAGCTGCGGCCGGCCCGCCCCGCGCCACGCGGCGAACGCCAGCACCAGCGCCGCGCCCAGCGCCGCGAACGCCCAGAACCCGCGCGACGGCCGATGGCCGAGCATCAGCGCGCCGACCGCGGCGGTCGCGAGCGGCATCAGTCCGGTGATCACCGAAGCGTGCATCGAATCGACGTGCCGAACCGCCAGCCCCAGCAGCAGCGGCCAGGCCAACACATTGCCGCAGATGGTCATCAGCAGCATCCGGCCGTGCTCGCGCCGCGGCGCCCGCGCGCGCGCGACGAGCAGGTAGACCAGCGCCAGCGACCCGGCGACGCCCGCGCGGCCGATGGCGACGAACACCGGGCTCAGCTGCGGCGCGTCGGCGCTGCCGCAGGCGAGCCGCGTCATCGGGATCGTCAGCGCGAACACGAGCATCCCCAGCGCTCCCAGCCACAGGCCCAGGCGCGCCCGGCGCCGCTGCCCGTGGGCGGACGCGCCGGATGCCGACGCAGCGGTCGCCGGCGAAGACGTGGCGGGTGGAGGCTCGAGGCGCATCGCGGGAAAGGATCGCGGGGAAATCGGTCGGCGCACGACGGGAAGCCGGCGCCGCAATCGGCAGTCTAGGCGCATAATCAGTACACGACCGCTACAGTTCCAAGGTGCAGTTCGGGGCCTGTACCGCTCCGATTGGCAATACAGATCGCGTCTTGGATGCCCTCACCCGCCGCGAATCATTCCATGCAGGACGACGCCCTTCTTCCGCCCGTCGCCGATGCCCGCCCGCGCTCGCGCACGGCCGGCGGGCCGCCGCCCCAGGAACCCCTGGCGGCGCTGGCGCGCGGCGCGGCCCAGACGCTTGCCGAGCAGCTCTCCGATCACTACGCCGCGCGGATCCGCCAACGCCTGCTGCTGTCGGGCGCGCAATTGCCGTCGGTGCGCGAGAGCGCGCGCCGGCACCGTGTGAGCCCATCGACGGTCGTCGCGGCCTACGACCGCCTGCTGGCGCAGGGCCTCGTCGAAGCGAAACGGCAACGCGGCTTCTTCGTGCGCGACGCCGGCGCCCCGTCGCCGCGGGGCGGCGGCGATCCCTCCGCGCGCTCGCCGTCGGGGCTCGCCGCCGGGACGACGCCGCATCCGCCGCCGGTCGACGCCACCGCGCTGATCCGCGGCCTGTTCGCGGTCGACCCGCAGCGCCCGGCGCCGGGCTTGGGCACGCTGCCGGCGGAATGGTTGGACGCGGCGATGCTGCAGACCGCGCTGCGGCGCGCGATGGCCGGCGCGCCGTCGATGCCGTCCTGCCTGAGCTACGGCGAGCCCGCGGGCGACAGCCGATTGCGGCACGCGCTCGCGCAGCGGCTCGCCGATTTCGGGGTGCGCGCATCCCCGGCGCAGATCATCACCGCGAACGGCGCCACGCACGCGCTCGACATCGTCTCGCGCGGCCTGCTGAACGCGGGCGATGCGGTGCTCGTCGACGAGCCGGGATGGTCCGTCGAGTTCGCCCGCATGACGCAGCTGGGCATGCGGCTGCTGCCGGTGCCGCGCGGCGCCGACGGCCCCGACCTGCCGGCGATGGCCGCGCTGGCCGAGGCCCACCGCCCGCGCCTGTACGTGACCGTCTCGGTGCTGCACAACCCGACCGGCACCTCGCTCGGCCTGTCGTCCGCGCACCAGGTGCTGAGGCTCGCGGAGCAGCACGACTTCCGCATCATGGAGGACGACACCTACGCCCATCTGGCTCCCGCGCACGCGCCGCGGCTGTCGGCGCTCGACGGCCTGCGGCGCACGATCTACGTCTCCGGCTTCTCGAAGATCCTCGCGCCGGGATGGCGCGTCGGCTTCGTCGCGGCGCCGCCCGACCTGGTCGAGCGCCTCGTCGACGTGAAACTGCTGGGCACGCTGACCACGCCGGCGTTGCTCGAACAAGCCGTCGCCGTCTGCCTCGAACAAGGCTGGCTGCGCCGCCACGCCGAGCGCGTGATCGCGCGCCTGGGCGCCGCCCGCGCGCGGAGCGTGAAGCTCGCGCTCGCCGCCGGCTGCCGCTTCGTCGCGCCGCCCGCCGGCTTGTTCGGCTGGATCGATACCGGAGCCGACACCGAACGTCTGGCGACGGCCATGCTCGACGACGGCTGGCTGCTCGCGCCCGGCAGCGTGTTCCACGCCCGGCGCCGCCCGTCGACGTTGATGCGCATCAACTTCGCGACGACGCAGGACGCGCGATTCTGGAAAGCCTTCGAGAAGGCGCGCGGCCGATGAAGGTTTTCGTTCACCTGGCGCACGGGACGGACGCCGCGACGTGGCGCGCGCGCCTCGCCGACGGCCGCGTCCTGGGCGTCAACGAGGATTCGCCTTACGGTTACGCGCTGGCGCGCGACGCGGGCTGCACGGTCGAGTTCTCCCGGGATGCGCCCGAATCGCGGCCGTTGCGCGTGCTGCGGCTCGGCCTGCGCCGCCTGCTGGGGTTCGACGCGATCCACGTCGCCCGCAACCGGCGCGCGATCGCCGCCGCCGACGTGGTGTGGACGCACACCGAGTGCCAGACGCTGGCCGTTCTGCTGCTCCTCAAGATGCATCGGCGCGGCGCGGCGCGCCCCCGGCTGATCGGCCAATCGATCTGGCTGTTCGACGCCTGGCCAGGCCTTTCGCGGCCACGGCGCGCGCTCTACCGCTGGCTGCTGGGAAACGCCGATGTGCTGACGGTGCACTCGCCGATGAACCTGGCCATCGTCCGCGCGGCGCTGCCGACCGTGCGTTCGGAACTCGTGCGGTTCGGGATCGGTTCGGCGGCGCCGCTTCCCGCGCGCATCCCGCGGACGGTCGGCGCGCCGATCCAGTTGCTGAGCGTGGGCAACGACCGCGACCGCGACTGGCCGACGTTGATCGCCGCGGTCGCCCGCGACGCGCGCTTCGCGCTGACCATCGTGTCGACGACCATCCCCCGCGCGCTGCTGGCCGCCGCGCCGCGGACGCGGGTCGTCCATCCGGAGGACAACGCGGCGCTGTACGCGCTCTATGCGCAGGCCGACCTGGCCGTCGTGCCGCTGAAACCGAACCGCCACGCGTCCGGCGCCACCGCGGTCCAGGAGGCGGTGCTGCTCGGAGTGCCGGTCGTCTGCAGCGGCACGGGCGGCCTGGACGCTTATTTCGACGCGCGC
Source organism: Burkholderiaceae bacterium (assembly GCA_040509075.1). Taxonomy (GTDB): domain Bacteria; phylum Pseudomonadota; class Gammaproteobacteria; order Burkholderiales; family Burkholderiaceae_C; genus Scleromatobacter. Next base: position 24,572 of record JBEVLR010000170.1, read on the forward strand.
GAGGTGCGTTACGTCGACGCCGGCGATCCGGCCGATCTCGGACGCGCGCTGGCCGAATTCGCCGAGCGGCCACAGGCGTTGGCCGAATTCGCCGCCAACGCGCGCCGCCGGTTCGCGTCGGATCACGGCGCCGCGCGTTTCGTCGCTCGGCATGTGGAGCTGTCGCGCGAACTGCTCGGCCCGCCCCGGTCGGACCGACGGCGTTCAGCCGAAGACGGGCCGGGTTCGAGCGTCACGAAACGGAAGCTCTGAAAAAGGAGGGCGGCGGCGTTTTCGGACCCGCCCTTCGCGCGTCGCGGGCGCGCCCGTGACGGCTCAACGGCTGCCGAGCGCCTCCCAGCGTTCGAGCAACGCCGACAGCTCTTCTTCGATCCGCGTCGCCCGCGCCTGCGCCTCGGCGATCGCCGGCTTCGGCTGCGTGTAGAAATCGGCGTCCGCGAACCGCGACTCGAGCGCTTTCTGCTCAGATTCCAGCGCGCCGAT
>JBEVLR010000171.1:0-7496 GCA_040509075.1 Burkholderiaceae bacterium
TGGCGGTGCCACGAGGCATTGGGTCAAAATGCCGGCTCGACCAACCTGGCCGGCTCGAGCCCGCAGAGACGATTCATGAGCAGCAAGCAACACGGCGCGGGCCTCGGAGCCATGACGCTGGGCGCACTGGGCGTCGTCTACGGCGACATCGGCACGAGCCCGCTCTACACCCTCCACGAGATCTTCCGGCCCGCCGAAGGGGTGGGCGTCCCGCTCGACCAGCACCACCTCGTCGGCGCGATCTCGTCGATCTTCTGGGGCCTGATGCTGGTGGTCACGCTCAAGTACGTGATCCTGATCCTGCGCGCCGACAACAACGGCGAGGGCGGGGCGATGGCGCTGACGGCGCTGGCCTCGCGCGCGGGCGGCACGCCGCGGCGGCGCACCCTCATCATGGTCATGGGCATGTTCGGCGCGACGCTGTTCTTCGGCGACAGCGTCATCACCCCGGCGGTCACGGTGATGGGCGCGGTCGAGGGCATCGAGGTCGTCGCGCCGCAGCTGAAGGCGTATGTCGTGCCGTTGTCGGTGTTCGTGCTGGTCATCCTGTTCGCCGTGCAGCGTTTCGGCACCGGCGCCGTCGGCAAGAGCTTCGGGCCCATCATCGTCGTCTGGTTCTCCGGGCTGGCCGTCACCGGGCTGATGCACATCGTGCAGGCGCCGGAAATCCTGCAGGCGCTCAACCCGCTCAACGCCGCCGAGTTCTTGCTCGGCCGCGGCTGGCACGCGTTCGCCGCGCTGGGCGCCATCGTGCTCGCGCTCACGGGCGCCGAAGCGCTCTACGCCGACATGGGGCATTTCGGCAAGACGCCGATCCGCCTGGCCTGGTCGACGATGGTGCTGCCGTCGCTGGCGCTGAACTACATGGGCCAAGGGGCGTTGCTGATGCGCGATCCGACCGCCATCGCCAATCCGTTCTACCGGATGTTCCCGTCGGCGTGGGTGATCCCCGTCGTCGTGCTCGCGACGATGGCGGCGGTGATCGCGTCGCAGGCGGTGATCTCGGGCGCGTTCTCCATGACCAAGCAGGCGATCCAGCTCGGCTTCCTGCCGCGGATGGAGGTCGTCTACACGTCGGTGCGCGAAGCCGGCCAGATCTACCTGCCGCGCGTGAACTGGCTGCTGCTGGCCGCCGTCGTGGTGGCGGTGATCGGCTTCGGCAGCGTGTCGGCGATCACCTCCGCCTACGGCATCGCGGTGACGGTGACCATGCTGATCGACACCGTGCTGACCTATTTCGTCGTCCGCTACGGCTGGGGCTTCCCGGCCTGGGTCGCGCTGGCGGCGACCGGGTTCTTCCTCGCGCTCGACGCGCTGCTGGTCGCCGCGTGCTCGCTGAAGTTCCTGCAGGGGGGCTGGTTCCCGCTGATCCTCGGGCTGGGGATCTTCGCGGTCATGTCGACGTGGAAGCGCGGCCGCGAGCTGCTGATCGACAACATCCGCCGCGACGATCCCGACCTGGTGCCGTTCATCACCGCGCTGGCCGCCGACGACATCACCCGCACGCCGCGCACCGCGGTCTACACGGTGGCCAACGCCGGCACCGTGCCGCAGGCGCTGCTGCACAACCTGAAGCACAACCAGGTGCTGCACGAGACCAACGTGATCCTGACGGTGAAGTTCCACGAGGTGCCCTGGATCCCCTTCGACGAGCGCGTGCAGGTGGAGCCGCTGGCGCGCGGATTCTGGCGCGTGACGGTCAACTACGGTTTCAAGAACACGCCCGACATCCCGAAGGCGCTGACGCTGTGCCGTTCGCGCGGGCTCGAGGTCGAAGAGATCACGACCAGCTACTTCCTGAGCCGAGAGACCGTCGTGCCCACCCGGGGCGACGGCATGGCCCATTGGCGCGAGCTGCTGTTCGCCGCGATGACGCGCAACGCCGGCAGCGTCGTGGAGTTCTTCCGGCTGCCCAACAACGCGGTGATCGAACTGGGCACGCGCGTGCAGACCTGACGGCCGGCCCGGGCGCCGCGGCGCGCGGGTGCCGGCACGGCGGAATCGCGGAAAACCGCACGCCCGAACCGGCCTTGCCGCGGGGTTTCCCGCCGCGGGGGCCTCAAAAAACGCCCCGTCGGTGTCGATATGTCCGGAGATGTGCGACACATTCCGGAAACAACGGAGGGCGGCCGTGCATTTCCTTCAATGCATTGCACGGAGACCTCGCATGCGCCTGTTCACCCGCCACTTCGTTCCGTTCTCGCTCGGCGCCGTCGCGCTCGCGACCTTGTCCGCCTGCGGAGGCGGTTCCGGCGCGGCCGCCTCCGTCGCGCCGGCGGCGACGCTGACCGGCACCGTCGCGGTCGGCGCGCCGATGACGTCCGGCAAGCTGCGCGTGCTCGATGCGACCGGCGCCGTCGTGGCGCAGGACGTCGTCGTCAACGCCGACGGCACGTACGACGCGGGCACCTTGAGCGGCACGGGGCCGTGGCGCCTCGAGGCCTGCGGCTACACCGGCGCGAACTACGGGTGCATCTACTCGGTGGCCCAGGCGGCCGGCACCGCCAACGTCACGCCGCTGACCACCGCCATGATCACGCTCGCCACCGGCCGGTCGCCCGAATCCATCATGGCGGCGGGCGGCGGCGCGCCGTCGGCCACGGCGCTGGTCTCGGCGCAGACGCAACTGCAGGCGGGCCTGGCCGGCACGCTGACCGATTCCGGCGTGTCCGGGACGTTCGACTTCACCACCGGCTCGCTGGCCGCCGGCTCGCGCAGCGGCTACGACCGCGTCCTCGACGCCGTCAACGTCACCACCGGCACCGACGACGGCGCGTTCGTGCAGGTGACGCCGCGCCTGGGCGAAGGCAACCTCTACCTGACCACCGGCTCGACCACGGGCGCGATCACCACCGCCGCCGGCGCGGCCGCGCTCCCGCTGGGCGGCCTCGAAACCTTGTTCACGAAGATGACGGCGGCCGTGGCCAGCGCCTCCGCCTGTTCCGATCCCAACACCGGGCTGGCCACCTTGGTGGCCAGCGACGGACGCATGAACATGGGCAGCGGCGAGATCAGCGGCGGCGCCAACCTGGCGGCGGGCTTGTGCCAGTTCTTCGGCGAGGGCGACGGCGAAAGCCACACCGATCCCATGTGGGGCTCGCACCTCGTCAGCCCGGCGCTGGGCAAATGCGATTTATCCGGCGCCGATCCGCTGTGCGAAGCCAGCTTCGCGCTGCAGGGCAGCGACGGCACGGTCGAACAGGTCGGCTCCGGCATCGGCGTCGTCTACCGCGGCGGCCGCTGGCAGTTCTACGGCGACCTGCTGCCGATCGCCATCAACGCCAACGCGGCGGTGCAGCGCGGCGTGCGCGTCGACGATCCGACCACGCCGGTCCAGTATTCGCGCGCGCTCCAGTTCGACATCGCGCGCGTCGACGGCGTGGCCTGCGCCGTCCTGCACTCGCGGGACGACGCGCACACCACGTTCGCGATCTACAAGGTCTATTCGCAGGACGCCGAGCGGATGTCGTTGTGGACCGGCGACGGCTACAGCAACACGGCCAGCACCGACCCGAGCGCGGGTTCGCTGCGCGGCGGCGACGACACCTGGATGCAGCTCCCGCAAGGCGCCGAAGGCGACGAGGTGATCCGCCGCTTCTACCGCGCGGGCCGCACGATCGACGTCTCGATCTACGCCGACGCGGCGTGCAGCACCCCGGCGGTGCTGGACGGCAAGAGCGGGTTCGCCGTCGACATCGACGGCATGCCGCCGGTGGAGTCCGCCCTGCCGAGCCTGCCCTGGGGCACGCTGACCGCCGACACCGTCGCCGCGCTGGAGGCGCAGACGCTCGGCGCCGGCACCGCCGGCAGCTTCGCCGGCGCGTGGACGTTCGCCGACGGCGGCGTCGTGGGCTTCGATGAGACGACCTTCTGCACCGCGGGCTCGTGCGGCGACGACAGCGATTCGCGCCTCGGCCAAGCGCGCGTCCGCCCCGGCGTGCGCAGCTCGGTGACGCCGCTGCACGCGCCGGCCGGCGCGCTGGCGGCGGGCGACTTCAAGATGTACATCCTCGGCGGCCGCGACGGCACCGGCATGAACATCGAGAGCTCGTTCTTCAGCTGCACGTCGACGACGCCGGGCCAGATGTGCGGTCAGGGCCCGGCGCCCATCGGCGGCCAGGTGGGCAATGCGCCGACGCAGGGCCAGCCGAACACGGCGGGGCCGGCCCATTCGCGGCGCGCGTCGATCGCCCGTTGATCGTCGGCCGGGCGCCCTCCGCGGGGCGGCCGGCGTTTTCTCGAAACGCGGGCGGGCGCGCGTTCGCCGAGCCGGTAAAGTCGGATCGAAACGATTCCGCCCCTGGGCCGACACGCGGATCCCACGCCATGAATGCATCGATCGATCCACCCGCCGCCGACGCGCTGCCGGCGCCGTCGCGCGAAGCGCTCGATGCCGCGCTCGCGTCGTTGGGCGCTCCGCCGGCCGCCGCGGTCGAATGCGCGGTCGGCGACTTCAGCTCGGTGGCGCGCGGCAAGTCCGTCGGCCGCGCCGACTTCGTGGCGATGGGCGGCTGCCGCCTGCCCTCGGTGGCGTTCGGCCTGACGCTCACGGGCGGCGAGCCGGGCACCGTCTTCGGCCCGCTGCTGCCGGCGTCTTATCTCGACGTCGACTTGGTGCCCGACCTGTCGACGCTGTCGGCGCAACCCGGCCGCCGGGCCTCGGCGTCGGTGATCTGCGAACCGGTCGGCCCGCTGCCCCGCGAACGCCATGCGCGCGCGCTGTGCGCCAGCGAGCTGTCGCCGCGCGCCGCGTTGCGCCGGGTGCTGGCGCGGCTGGACGCGGCCGGATTCGCCGCCACCGTCGCGCCCGAACTGGAACTGTTCCTCCTCGACCGCCGCGGGGCCGGCGGCCGCGCCCGGCTGCGCGCGCCCGCGGCGCACCGCGGCGCACCGGCGCGCGAACTCGCGTGCGAGGCCTATTCCCTCGAGCGCGCCGGTCATTTCGCCGAGTATTTCGACGCGCTGTTCGAAGCCTGCAGGCTGCAGTCCGTTCCGGTGTCCGGTTACGCGCATGAAGCGGCGTATTCGCAATACGAGGTCAATTTCGAGCCGGGCGCGCCGCTCGCGCAGGCGGACGCGGTGTTCCGCTTCAAGCGCCTGGCGCGCCAGGCCGCGGCCCGGTTCGGCTTCCTCGCCACCTTCGCGCCCAAGCCGTTCTTCGATCAGCCGGGCACCGGCATGCATTGGCATTTCAGCCTGCACCGCCGCGGCGGCGCGGCGCCCGACGGGCCGGCGGGGCACACCAACGCGTTCGCTCATCCGGACGGCGGCGACCGCGACACCCTCGGCGCATTCATCGGCGGCCTGCAGCGGCACGCGGACGCCGCCATGGCGTTCTTCGCGCCGCACGACATGTCCTTCGACCGCATCCGCCTCAGCAACGCGTCGCCCTCGTCCGCCAGTTGGGGGCGCGACGATCGCGCGGTCGCATTCCGCCTCCCGCAGGCGAGCGCGCAGAACCGCCGCGTCGAAAACCGCCTGCCGGGCGGCGACGCGAATCCCTACCTGACCGTGGCCGCGACGCTCGGCATGGGGCTGGCCGGCATCGAGCAGCCTCTGGCGGCGGTCGATCCGGCGGCGTGCGCGCCGCTGCCGCGCACGCTGGCCGACGCCTGCGACGCCCTCGACCGCAGCGCTCTGATGCGCACGCTGTTCGGCGATCCGCTGGTCGACTTGTTCCTCGCGCTGAAGCGCCACGAGAGCGCGGAGCGCAACGCCGCTGCCGATCCGCGCCATCAGTGGGACCTGAGGCACCTCGTCGAGCTCGCCTGAACCAGGGCGGCGGGCGCCGGGGCGGGCCGTCCGCCGCCGGCCGGTTCATTTGTAGCTTTGCAGATGGATGCTCGTCTCGGTCGCGCCGATGCCTTTGATCAGCCGCACGCGTTCCAGCACCGTCGCCAGGTCCGCGAGGTTGGCGCAGCGCAGTTCGGCCAGCAGGTCCCAGCGGCCGTTGGTGTCGTGCAGTTCGCCGACGCCGGGCTCGCCGAGCAGGCGGCTGATCACCTCGCGCATCTGGTTGCCTTCGACCGCGATGCTCATCCACGCGCTGATCTCGTTGTGTTCGACGTCGGGCCGCAGGCGCACCGTGTAGCCCACGATGGTGCCCGAGCTTTCGAGCTTGGCGATCCGGTTGTTGACGGTGCCGCGCGAGACGCCGAGGCGGTGCGCCAGCGTCGCGACCGACGCGCGGGCATCGGTGCGCAGCAGCGCGATCAGTTGCTGGTCGAGGGTGTCCATGGGCGTTCGGTCGATTGGATTGACGAAACGTCAAAAATAACTGTCAAAGTGAAAAATTATTGATTGAATCGAATCAAAACTGACGATTTATATTAACAGTCGAGCGAGAAACAATGGTCGCCAAGACACGGAGATCGACCGATGACGACCTTGCTGACCTCCCGCGACATTGGCGCCATCGTCGCCGCCAAAGGCCTGGCCGACTGCCTCGGGACGCTGGTGGCCATGCTCGAACAGGACTTCCGGCGCTGGCCGGACTTCGACAAATCGGCCCGCGTCGCCGCCCACTCGAAGGACGGCGTGATCGAGCTGATGCCGATCTCCGATGGCCGCCTGTACGGCTTCAAATACGTCAACGGCCATCCGAAGAACACCCGCGCGGGCCTGCCCACCGTGATGGCCTTCGGCGTGCTGGCCGATGTCGGCACGGGCCGTCCCGAGCTGCTCAGCGAAATGACGCTGACGACCGCGATGCGCACCGCCGCGACCTCGGTCATGGTCGCCAGGCGGGTCGCGCGCGCCGGCAGCCGGGGGATGGCGGTGATCGGCAACGGCGCGCAAAGCGAGTTCCAGGCGCTCGCGTTCCACCTGCTGGCGGGCATCCGTGAAGTGCGCTTGTTCGACATCGACGCCGCCGCAACCGCAAGGCTCGTCGCGAACTTGCGCGCGGCCGCGCCGTCGCTGGCGGCCATCGCCTGCGCCAGCGCGGCCGAAGCGGTCCGCGGCGCCGACATCGTCACCACGCTGACCGCGGACAAGGCGGCCGCCGCCATCATCACGCCCGGCATGCTGCATCCGGGCCTGCACGTCAACGCGGTCGGCGGCGATTGCCCCGGCAAGACGGAGCTGCATCCCGACGTGCTGCGCGCCGGGCCGGTCTTCGTCGAATACGAACCGCAGACCCGTGTCGAGGGCGATCTGCAGCAGATGCCCGCCGATTTCGCGGTGACCGAGTTCTGGCGCGTGCTGCGCGGCGAAGCGGCCGGCCGCACCTCGGCCGACCAGATCACGGTGTTCGATTCGGTCGGTTTCGCGCTGGAGGATTTCTCGGCGCTGCGCATGCTGCGCGAGGCCGCGATCGAACTGGGGCTGGGCTGCGAGGTGGACCTCGTGCCCGCGATGGACGACCCGAAGAACCTCTTCGGCGCATTGCGCGCGCCCGAGGCGCCGCGGGTGGCCGGGGCGCTTTGACGCGCCGGGCGGCGGCGGCCCGTCGCCCTGGGCGCGGCGCGCGCCCCGCCCGCCGGGACGACAATGGC
>JBEVLR010000172.1:0-3690 GCA_040509075.1 Burkholderiaceae bacterium
CGACGGCGGCGCCCCCGTCGAGCTCGGCCTTCCAGCTGCCGCGCCCCGACAACGCCAGCGAGGACACCTCCGCATCCATCCGCCGGAACACGGGCAGCAGGCGCCGATACATCGCCAACACCTGCGCGGAAGAGCCTTCCGGCCCTTCGAATTCGGGCAGGCCCTCGTCTTCCACGTCGCCGACGTTGGCCTCGAACACTTCGCCGTACGTGTTGACCATCTTGTCGCTGTTCTCGTCGCCCGACCACAGCGCGACCGGCTGGTGTTCCTCCAGCGACACGACCAGCCTGTCGGGCCACACCCGCCGCACCACCGCGCGCCGCACCCACGGCACCTGCTCGAAGGAGCCGCGCGCGCGGGTCAGGTCCATCGTGAAGAAATTGCCCTTCAGGCGCGACAACGCGTCCGCGCGCACGGTGGCCGCGCTATTGCGCTGCAGGTCGCCTTCCAGCCGCACGCCGCGGAACGCGAACTGCGGCAGCCGCGCCACCCACTTCGCGCCCAGCGCCAGCGCCGCCGCCACGGCCAGCGCGAACACCGCGGCGGCGATCGCGTTCATGAGGCGGACGTCGACCGGCATCGCGTCGGGCGGCGCGGCGGCGGGGGCGGCGGGTTGGCGCAGCAGCATGGCGGCGTTCAGGCGGCGCCCGCGCCCGGCGGCGGAGCGGCTTGTTCGTTCGCGGCGGGCTTGCCGCCCCGTCCGACGGGTTCGAGCGCCGCCGCGTCGAGCAGCATCGCGCACAAGGCTTCGTAGCCGATGCCCGCGCCGCGCGCGGCCATCGGCACGAGCGAATGGCCGGTCATGCCCGGCGAGGTGTTCATCTCGAGCAGGAAAGGCTTGCGGTCGCTCGCCCGCACCATCAGGTCGGCGCGGCTCCAGCCGCGGCAGCCGAGGGCGCGGTAGGCTTCGAGCGCCAGGCGCCGGATCTCGCGCTCTTCCTCCTCGGGCAGGCCGCACGGGCACAGGTACTTCACTTCGTCGGTGAAATACTTGTTCTGCAGGTCGTACTTGCCTTCGGGCGCGACGATGCGCACCACCGGCAGCGCGACCGCGCCGGCGCCCTCGCCCAACACCGCGCAGGTGTATTCGTCGCCGGCGATGAACTCCTCGCACAGCACCTCCGCGTCGTAATCGGCGGCCAGCCGCACCGCGTCCTCCATCTGCGCCCGGGCCGCCACCTTGGTCACGCCGAGCGACGACCCTTCGCGCGGCGGCTTCACGATCAGCGGCAGGCCGAGCCCGTCGGGCACGGCGAGCACGTCGTCGCGGCCCTGCTCCCCGGCGGCCAGCACGCGCCAGCGCGGCGTCGGCAGCCCGACGGCGGCCCACAGGCGCTTGGTCATCACCTTGTCGATGGCGATCGCGCAGGCCATCACGCCCGGGCCCGTGTAAGGGATGCCCAGCAGCTCGAGCGCGCCCTGCACCGTGCCGTCCTCGCCGTGGCGGCCGTGCAGCGCGATGAACGCGCGGGCGAAGCCCTCGCGCTTCAAGTCTTCCAGCGGACGTTCGGCCGGGTCGAACCCGTGCGCGTCGACGCCGGCGGCCTTCAACGCCGCCAGCACGCCGTTGCCGGACAGTTGCGAGATCAGGCGCTCGGCCGAGGTGCCGCCCATCAGCACGGCGACCTTGCCGAAGGCCCGGATCCGGTCGGCGGTCGGGGGAAGGGCGTTCATCGGAAGTCCCCGGACTGGCCCGTCGTCATGTCGTGCACCCGTTGCGGCACGGCCGCGATCGAGCCCGCGCCCATCGAGATCACGACGTCGCCGTCGCGCGCGTGGCCGACGATCGCGTCGGCCAGGTCGTCGACGCCGTCGACGAACACCGGGTCGATCCGGCCGGCGACGCGGAGCGCGCGGGCGAGCGTGCGGCCGTCGGCGGCGACGATCGGCGCTTCTCCGGCCGCGTACACCTCGGTCAGCAGCACGCCGTCGGCCTGCCCCATCACCTTGACGAAGTCCTCGAAGCAATCGCGCGTGCGGGTGTAGCGGTGCGGCTGGAACGCGAGGACGAGGCGGCGTCCCGGGAAGGCGCCGCGCGCGGCGGCGATCACGGCCGCCATCTCGACGGGGTGGTGGCCGTAATCGTCGATCAGCGTGAAGGCGCCGCCGCCCTTGTCCGCTCCGATCGGCAGTTCGCCCCAGCGCTGGAAGCGCCGGCCGACGCCGGTGAAGCCTTCGAGCGCGCGCTGGATGGCGTCGTCGGGCAGCTCGATCTCGGTGGCAACCGCGATCGCCGCCAGCGCGTTGCGGACGTTGTGCTCGCCGGGGAGGTTCAGCGTCACGTCGAAGTCGGGCATGCGCACGCCGTTGCGGCGCTGGCAGACGAACGTCATCTGGCCGCCCGGCAGCGCGCGCACGTCGACCGCGCGCACCTGGACGTCTTCGCCCATGCCGTAGGTGACCACGGGGCGCGAGACCATCGGGATGATCGACCGCACGCCGGGATCGTCGCCGCAGACCACCGCCGCGCCGTAGAACGGCATCCGGTGCAGGAACTCGACGAACGCGATCTTCAGGCGCGCGAAATCGTGGCCGTAGGTGTCCATGTGGTCGGCGTCGATGTTGGTCACCACCGCCAGGATGGGCATCAGGTTCAGGAACGACGCGTCGGACTCGTCGGCCTCCACGACGATGTAGTCGCCCGAGCCGAGGCGCGAGTTCGCGCCCGCGCTGTTCAGGCGCCCGCCGATCACGAAGGTCGGGTCGACGCCGGCCTCGGCCAGGATGCTGGTGACGAGCGAGGTCGTCGTCGTCTTGCCGTGGGTGCCGGCGATCGCGATGCCCTTCTTCAGGCGCATCAGCTCGGCCAGCATCACCGCGCGGGGCACGACCGGGATGCGTTGCGCGCGCGCGGCCGTCACCTCGGGGTTGTCGCCTTTGACCGCGGTCGACGTGACCACCGCGTGCGCCCCGGCGACGTTCGCGGCGTCGTGGCCGACCACCACGCGCAAGCCCAGGCCCGCGAGGCGGCGCGAGATCGGGCTGTCGGACTGGTCGGAGCCGGTCACCTCGTAGCCGAGGTTGTGCAGGATCTCCGCGATGCCGCTCATGCCGGCGCCGCCGACGCCGACGAAGTGGATGCGTTTGACGGCGTGCTTCATCGGTGCGCCTCCGGCGCCGCGCGCCCGCCCGCCGATTCGACGGCCCTCTCGAGTTCGTCGGCCACGCGCGCGGCGGCGTGCGGGCGCGAGAGCGCGCGCGCCCGGCCGGCCATGGCGAGCAGGCCGGGGCGGGTCGCGGCGCGCAGTTCGGCGGCGAGGCGCTCGGGCGTGAGCTCGGCCTGCGGCAGGTGGCGCGCGGCGCCGCGTTCGGCCATGTGGTTCGCGTTGTCGCGCTGGTGCGAGGTGGTGCTGATGACGAGCGGCACCAGCACGCTGGCCACGCCGGCGGCGCACAGCTCGCTGACCGTCACTGCGCCGGCGCGGCAGACGATCAGGTCGCAGGCGGCCAGCCGCACGGCCATGTCGTCGATGAAGGGCAGCACCTCGGCCTCGACCCGGGCGGCGGCGTAGGCCGCGCGCACCGCCTCGGCCTGCGCCTGGCCCGTCTGGTGCGTGACGAGGGGGCGCTCGCCCGCGGGGAGCAGCTTGAGCGCGGCCGGCAGCGCCTCGTTGAGCGCCTTGGCGCCCAGGCTGCCGCCCACCAGCAGCACGCGCAGCCGGCCCGAGCGGTGCTCGAAGCGGTTGGCCG
>JBEVLR010000173.1:0-11702 GCA_040509075.1 Burkholderiaceae bacterium
GTCTGCAGCGCCTGCATCGAAGCCTTCCGCCTGCTGACGATCTACCTCAAGCCGGTGCTGCCCGCGTTGGCGCGCCGGGTCGAAGCCTTCCTCCAGGTGCCCGAGCTGTCTTTCGCGGACGCGGCCGGCGCGCTCGGCGCGCACCGCATCGGCCCCTACACGCACCTGATGCAGCGCGTCGACGCCAAGCTGCTCGACGCGCTCTTCGAGCCCGCGCCGGCCGCGGTCGCGGCGCCGGGCGGCGAGGTGATCGCGCCGGAAATCAAGATCGAGGATTTCGCGAAGCTCGACCTGCGCATCGCGAGGATCGTCGGCGCCGAGAAGGTGGACGGCTCCGACAAGCTGCTGCGCCTGACGCTGGACGTCGGCGAAGGCCGGCATCGCAACGTGTTTTCCGGCATCTCGGCGCATTTCGACCCGGCGCGGCTGGTGGGCCGGTTGACGGTGGTCGTCGCCAACCTGGCGGCCAGGAAGATGAAATTCGGCATCTCGGAAGGGATGGTGCTGGCCGCCAGCCACGCCGATGCCAAGGTCGACGGCGGCCTGTACCTGTTGGAACCCGACAGCGGCGCATCGCCGGGGATGCGGCTGCATTGAGCGGCCTCGAACGGTCGCCCGGCCCGCCGATCGCCTAAAATCACGTCCCAAGCCTCACCGTTCGCCGCAGCCTTCTTGCGGGCCCGCTCAGCCTCCAACCGATCCGATCCCACCATGCCGTTGTTCTGGAAGCGTTACAAATCGGAAATCACCTCCTTCATCGAAGACATGAAGGCCAAGAGGCCGACCTTGGAGGAGGAACAACGCGCCGGGCGGGCGTTGCTGTGGGACAAGCAGATCGACCGCGAGCTGCAGTCCGAGTACGCCGAGGCGGCCGTCGCGCAGCAACCCTACGTCTACCAGACCCAGGTCAAGTGAGCTCGGGGGCGCCGCCGACGGGCGACGCGCGCGCCCCGGCCCCGGCCGATGGCGACGCCGCGATCGCCGACCGTCCGGCAGGCGCCGCACCCGCCGCCGCCCATCCCCCGAGGGCGGAGGCCGCCGGCGCGCAGGACCGGCGGGCCGCCGAGCGCAACGCGCCGGACGGGGATCCACCGGTCGACGGCGTGGCGCTGGCGCGGCTGTACGGCGAACCGCTGTTCAGGATGCCGTCGGATCTGTACATCCCGCCGGACGCGCTGGAGGTCTTCCTCGAAACTTTCGAAGGCCCGCTCGACCTGCTGCTCTACCTGATCCGCAAGCAGAACTTCAACATCTTCGACATCCCGCTGGCGCAGGTCACGCGCCAGTACCTGGACTATGTCGAGCAGATCCGGCAGCGCAACCTGGAACTCGCCAGCGAATACCTGCTGATGGCGGCGATGCTGATCGAGATCAAGTCGCGCATGCTGCTGCCGCCGAAGCCGGCGGCCGAAGGCGCCGAACCGGAGGATCCGCGCGCCGAGCTCGTTCGCCGGTTGCTCGAATACGAACAGATGAAGCTCGCGGCGGCGCAGCTCGATGCGATGCCCGTGATCGGACGCGACTTCCTGCGCTCGCAGGTCACGATCGAGCAGTCGCCGGACTCGCGCTTCCCGGACGTCGCCCCCGCCGACCTCCGCGACGCGTGGGCCGACATCGTCAAGCGCGCGAAGCTCACCCAGCATCACCGCATTTCGCGGGAGCAGCTCTCGGTGCGCGAATACATGACGAAGATGCTGCGCCGGCTGCAGGGCGTGCGCTACGTCGAGTTCCGCGATCTGTTCGACGCCGCGCGCAGCCCCACCGTGATGGTCGTCACGTTCATCGCGATGCTGGAGCTGTCGCGCGAACGCCTGCTCGAAGTCACGCAGGCCGAGGCGTTCGCGCCGATCTACGTCCGCCTCGGCTACGCGCAGCGCGGCTGACCGCGGGTCGCGGCGCCCGCGCGGCCGGCGCCGGCCCGATGCGGGAGAGGCGCCGGCCCCCTCATCGCTGACCCAATTTGAATGCGATCATCGCGCGCAGCCGCGTCGGCGCCACCGGCTTGAGCAGCAGGTGGAAGTCGTGCGCTTGCGCTTCGTCTTCCTGGTTTGACATCAGGCTGCCGGTGACGATCACCGCCGGGAGCGCCCGGCCGAAGGCCCGCCGCATGACGTCGATCACTTCGAGCCCGGTGTGCCCGCTCTCGAGCCGGAAATCGACGATCAGCAGGTCCGGCGCGCGCGCCGGCTCGGCGCCGGACGCCAGCGCCCATTCGGCGCAGGCGGCGTAGCTGTCGAAAGCGGCCACGTCGGCGCCCCAGCTCTTGAGCAGGACGTCCAGGCCGCCCAGCACCGCGGGGTCGTCCTCGACGACGACGATCAGCCGCCGATCGAGCGTGAGCCCCAGCGCGGAGCGCGGCGCCGCCGCCGGCTCGCTCGGTTTGTGGCGCACGCCAAGCGGGATCTCGATCGAAAACATCGTTCCCCGCCCCGGCTCGGAACGCAGCCGCAGCGGCGCCTCGAGCACGCGGGCCAGGCGGCGCACGATCGCGAGCCCCAGCCCGAGGCCTTTGCGCTGCGCCGGATCCAGCGGCGGGGCGTCGTGGGCGATCTGGTAGAACTCCTCGAAGATCCGCTCCTGCTCCTGCGGCCTGATACCCAGGCCCGTATCCCACACTTCGAAGCGCAGCCGTTCGCCGCGCTTGCGGGCCGCCACCAGCACGCCGCCGTCGTTGGTGTAGCGGATCGAGTTCGACAGCAGGTTGCGCACCACGCGCTCCAGCAGCAGCGGATCGGCGTAGCCGAAGTGCTTGGCGCCGCGGAAGCGCAGCGCCAGGCCCTTCTCGAACGCGGTCGGCTCGAAATGCAGCTTCAGCCGCGAGAACATCGCCCCGCAGCCGAAGTTCTCGGGCCTCGGCTCGACGCCGCCGGTGTCGATCTTCGTGATGTCCAGCAGCTCCGAGAACAAGCCTTCGAGCGCATCGACCGAGCTGTTGATGCTGTTGACGAGGTGCGCGACCTCGGCGTCGGCGCCCACGCGGTGGCGCAGCGCTTCGGCGAACAGCCCGAGCGCGTGCAGCGGCTGGCGCAGGTCGTGGCTGGCGGCGGCGAAGAACTGGGTCTTCGCCCGGTTGGCCGTCTCGGCCTCGCGCCGCGCCCGGTCTGCGGCGGCCTTCTCGACGTGCAGTTCGGCGAGCAGCTGCTGTCCGCGCTGCTTGAGCGTCAGCACGCGCGCGAACGAGCGGTGGTAGCTGCGCCCCAGCATCACGGTGATGCCGAAGATCAGGAACAGGATGGTGGCCAAGGGCCAGCCGTCGCGCCCGGGCAGCAGCGCGACGCGCAGGATCATCGGCACGAACGCCAGCGCGGCGAACGCGACGAAGCCGAGGAACTGCGCCGCCAGCACCGGCACCGCGGCGATGCAGAAGCTGTAGACCGTCAGCAGCAGCGCGGTGCGCTCCATGTGGCCGCCGAACGGATAGAACAGCCACACCGCGGCGCCCCACATCGCGCCGGTGGACATCACCCCCGTCAGGTAGCGCGAGCGCCAGCGCCGCAGCGACCCGGCCGAACCGCGCCAGCGGCTGAGATAGGTCGCCGACAGCACCGCGCGCAGCGCCAGCGCGGCGCCGAACGGCAGCAGCCACAACGCCATCGTGACGGCCGGCACGGCGCGCGCGTACAGGGCCATGACGATCGCCGCCCCCGCCAGGTGGCCGACGAGGGCGATGCGCGCGAACGCGTGCAGGTTGTCGACCTGGTCGATCAACGGATCGGACGGGCCGAGTTCGGATTCGCGCCCGCCGGCGAACGCCGCATCCGGCCCGCGCGGCGGCGCCGTCACGAACTGCGGGGGCGGAACGGGTTCTTGACGCTTCATTGGACGACGATCCATCTTTCCGTCCGCGGCGGCGGCGACGGCGTGCGGCGGCCGGGGCCGACCGCGGCGGGCTAGTTGCGCGCCACCGCGCGCCGCTCGAGGCGTTGCTGGGTCATCTGGCTGACCGCCAGCACCGCCTGCGTGCGCGAGCTGACGCCCAGCGCCCGCAGCACGGCTTGCACGTGATCCTTCACGGTCTCGACCGACAAGCCGAGGCGGCGCGCGATCTCCTTGTTGGGCTTGCCCTGCAGCAGCTGGGTCAGCACATCGGCCTGCCGCGGCGTCAGGCCCAACTCTTCGAACGACGGCGCGACCTGGTAGGTGGCCATCTCCGCGGCGGGGATCGCGGCCGGCGCCACGCGCTGCGCCGGGCCGGCCGAGCCGCCGAGGTGCATCGCCGGAACGTAGATGCCGCCGGCCATCACCAGGCGCAGCGCCTCCACGAGCGTGTCGTTGGACGCGCGCTTCGGAACGAAGCCCATCGCGCCGAGGTCGATCGCCTGGATCACGTCGCTGGCGCGATCGGAGGCCGAGATCACGACCACGGGCAAGGCCGGATGCGCCTTGCGCATCTCCACCAGCACGTCGAAGCCGCTGGCGTCGCCGAGCTGCAGGTCGAGCAGCACGAGATCGAAATCCGCATCGGCGGCCAGCGCCGAACGGGCGGCCGCGCCGCTGCCGACCGCCGTCACCCGAACGTCGGGATCCAGTTCCTGGATCATCGCCTGCAAAGCCGACAGGATCAGCGGATGGTCGTCGACCAACAGCACCTTCATGAATATCCGCTCCGAATCTCTGGGGTTCCGATATCTGGCCAGGGCGCGATCGTATCGGTTCGCGCAGATCTTGCGCAGACCCTCAAAAGGGGGATGGGCAACTACCGACCGGCGTCGCGGCGCCCCGGCGAGCGGTCAGGCCGACGGAGCCGCCGAGCTCAGCCAGCGCGCGAGCGGCGCGAACTGCGCCAGATCGCGTTCCACCTTTCCGGGCGCGACGTCGAACAGGCTCAAACCGTGCGCGGCGAGGTGGACGTAGTTCTGCGTGTCGCGCAGCGTGGCGATCACGGGCAGCCCGAGCGTGGCGACGAATTCCTGGAAGCGCTCCTGCGCGATCGTGTGCTCCTTCACCCGCATGCCGACCAGCCCGATGCGCACCCGTCCGGCGCGCTTGTGGGCGCGCAGTTCGCCGATGAAGGCATGCGTCGCCTGCATGTCGAACAGGCTGGGCTGCAGCGGTACGACGATCGTGTCGGCCACCTTCATCGCGGCGTCCAGGCGCGAGCCGCGCAGGCCGGCGGGCGTGTCGATCACCGCGTCGGTGGCGCCTTTGGCGGGGCGGGCGATGGCGTCGCGCGAGATCTCCCACGGGGCGATGCGCGGCAGCCCCGCGGGCCGGACGCCCAGCCACTGGCGGGAGGACTGCTGCCGGTCGAGGTCGCCGAGCGTCACGGCCCGGCCGGCCGAGGCCAGGTACCCGGCGATCTGCGTGGCCAGCGTGCTCTTGCCGGCTCCGCCCTTGGGATTCGCGACGACGATGACCGGCATGCGGGCTCTCCTCGGGTTGTTGCGTGCCGGCGCACCTGCTCGACGGCAACCGATCCGCATGGTACCGAACCCGCCACAATGCGCCCATGGCAGACATTCTTTTGCTGGTGGCCCACCCCGACATCGCGCGTTCGCGCGTCAACCGCGCGCTCATCGCCCAGGCGCGCCGACTGTCGGCCGGCGACGTCGAGGTGCGCGACCTGTACGCGCTGTATCCCGACTACGTGATCGACATCGACGCCGAACAGTCGGCGCTCGCGGCGGCGCGGGCCGTCGTCTGGCTGCATCCGGTGCAGTGGTACTCCATGCCGGCGCTGATGAAGCTGTGGGTGGACGAGGTGCTCGCGTTCGGCTGGGCCTACGGGCCGGGCGGCCGGGCGCTGGCGGGCAAATGCCTGTGGCTGGTCGCGTCGGCCGGCGGCACCGAAGGCTCCTACGGCGAGGACGGCAGCAACCGTTTCGGGTTCGAACATTTCCTGCCGGCTTATCGGCAGACCGCCGCGCTGCTGGGCATGCGCTTCCTCGAGCCGAACATCTTTTTCGGCGCGCATCGCGCCGGCGCCGACGAGATCGCGGCCCACGCGCACGCGTTCGCCGCGCGTTTGGCCGCGCTCGCGAACGAAGCGCGCGCGACGACGGCCTCCGCCCAGACCGACGTCGCGCCCGACGAACGCCGGCGCGCGGCCGACGACTGACGGCGCCCACCCGCGATGCAGCACAGCCACTGGCTCACCCTCGCCCTGACCTACTTGGCCGCGGCCGTCCTCGTGGTGCCGCTGGCCCGCCGGTTCGGGCTCGGCGCGATCATCGGCTACCTCGGCGCGGGCTTCGCGATCGGGCCCTGGGGCCTGCGGCTGGTGACCGACCCGTCGCAGATCGTCGACCTGGCCGAGTTCGGCGTCGTGCTGATGCTGTTCCTGATCGGGCTCGAGCTCGAGCCCAAGCGGCTGTGGGCGATGCGGCGCCCGATTTTCGGCTGGGGCAGCGCGCAGCTGCTGGGCAGCCTCGTCCCGATCGCCGCGATCGGCTGGGCCTGCCTGGGGTTCGGCCGGGATGCGCTGCCGCTGGCGATCGTCGCCGGCTCCGCCCTGGCGATGTCGTCGACCGCGATCGGCCTGGCGACGCTGGCCGAGCGCAACATCCTGCAGACGACGGCGGGCCAGTCGGTGCTGAGCGTGTCGCTGTTCCAGGACATCGCCGCGATCCCGCTGCTGGCGCTGATCCCGCTACTGGCGCCCGACCGCATCGCCGGCGACGACGCCGGGCATCCGTGGATCGCCGCCGGACGGGCGTTCGGCATGATCGCGCTGATCGTGCTCGGCGGCCGGCTCGCGATCCGGCCCGCGCTGCGCTGGATCGCGCGCAGCCAGACGCCCGAGATCTTCACCGCCGCGGCGCTCGGCCTGGTGGTCGGCACGGCCGCGTTGATGCAGGCGGTGGGCCTGTCGATGGCGCTCGGCGCGTTCCTGGCCGGCGTGCTGCTGGCCGAAAGCGAATACCGGCGCGAGCTCGAGACCGACATCGAGCCGTTCAAAGGCCTGCTGCTGGGCCTGTTCTTCATCGCGGTGGGCATGGGGATCGATCTCGGCGCCGTGGCGGGCCATCCCTGGCAGGTGGCCGGCATCGTCGCCGGCTTCCTGCTCGTGAAGGCGGCGGTGCTGTGGGCCGTGGAGATCGGCGTTCCGATCCCCCGCCCCGAGCGGCCGGTGTTCACCCTGCTGCTCGCCCAGGGCGGCGAATTCGGTTTCGTGGTGCTGCAGGCGGCGCTCGGCAAGGGCGTGATCGACGCCACCGACGCGGGCGTGCTGACCGCGGCCATCACGCTGTCGATGCTGCTCACGCCGCTGCTGGTGCTGATCGCCGACCGCTGGTGGATCCCGTTGGCGCGCAAGCTCGACCCGCGGCGGACGCCCGCGGAGATCGCCGAGCCGCAGGACGCGCCGGTCCTCGTCGCCGGATTCGGCCGCTACGGCCAGATCGTGGGCCGCTTGCTGCACGTCAACGGCATCGAGATGACCGTGCTCGACCACGACGCCGAACAGATCGAGACGCTGCGCAGGTTCGGTTTCCGGGTGCACTATGGCGACGCGACGCGCCTGGACCTGCTGCGCGTGGCCGGCGCCGCGAAAGCGCGCGTGCTGGTGGTGGCGGTCGACGGCATCGAGGCCAGCCTCGACGTGGTCGACATCGCGCGCCGCCATTTCCCCAACCTCACGATCGTCGCCCGGGCGCGCAACGTGCAGCACTGGTACCAGCTGAACGAACGCGGCGTGCATTTCATCGAGCGCGAAACGCTCGATTCCGCATTGATGAGCGCCCGCAGCGTGATGGAGGCGATGGGCTTCGAGCCGCACCGCGCGCGCACGCTGGCGATGCGTTTCCGGCGCCATTCGGTGTCGCAGCTGCATGCGCTCGCGCCGCATTTCCGCGATGAATCCAAGCTGATCCCGCTGGCGCGGGCCGGGCGCCAGCAGTTGGAGCAGTTGTTCGCGCAGGAGCGTCTCGACCGTCCGCCGGCCGCCGCCACCTGGGATGCGCCGCCGCGGGCCGGAATCGGAGCCGGCGCGGCCGCCACGCCGGCGG
This sequence comes from Burkholderiaceae bacterium, assembly GCA_040509075.1. Lineage (GTDB taxonomy): Bacteria > Pseudomonadota > Gammaproteobacteria > Burkholderiales > Burkholderiaceae_C > Scleromatobacter. Next base: position 7,947 of record JBEVLR010000173.1, read on the forward strand.
ACCCGGCCCCGCCGCCTTGAACCTGCCCGGGCCCTCCAAGGCGGGCAAGCTTGGGGCAAGGTATCCTTCAGCAACGCCTGAGGCTGCCCCCCTATGGTCCGAGCACCCCGTCACCTGTCCGGATTTCCCGGCGACCATCCCGTGCGCATCCTGCTTGTCGAAGACGATCCGGCGTTGTCCGATTCCACCGCGCGCGCGTTGCGTTCCCAAGGCTGGGTCGTCGATTGCACCGAGCGCGGCGAGCCCGTCGCCGTCTCCGTCCGCCAGGATCCGTACGACCTGCTGATCCTCGACGTCGGGCTCGCCGGCATCGACGGGTTCGAGACGCTGCGCCGCGTGCGCTCGCAGGGCTCCGAGCTGCCGGTGATGATGCTGACCGCCCGGGACGCGATCGAGGACCGCGTGCGCGGCCTCGAAAGCGGCGCCGACGACTACCTCGTCAAGCCGTTCGCGCTGAGCGAGCTGGTGGCGCGGTCGCGCGCGCTCGTGCGCCGCAACCAGGCGCGCGGCGGCAGCGTGCTGAGCCTGGGCATGCTGCGCATGGACCTGGAAGCGCGGCGCGCCTACCTGGGCGAGCACGAACTCGCGCTCGCGGGCCGCGAGTGGTCGATCCTGCAGTTCATGCTCAGCCGCACCGGCAAGATCGTCGCCAAGGAGCAGATCATCGCGGCCATCTCCAACTGGGACGGCACCACGTCGGACAACGCCATCGAAGTCCACGTTTCGCGCCTGCGCACGAAACTGGAGCCGGCGGGACTGAAGATCCGCACCATCCGCGGCTTCGGCTACCTGCTCGAAGAGGCTTGAGCGGGCCGTCCGCCCCGGAATCCGCCGCGCGGACGGACGCCGCCCGGGGCGATACTCGCGCCCATGCTGCGCGCGCACCCCGCTTCCCGCACGTGACGGATCCCTCGTCCCGCCTGCCGGCGCCGCGCCCGGCCCGCCGGCTGCGGTTCGACGGCCGGCCGAGCATCCGGCGTTCGCTGGTGGCGTGGCTCATCGTGCCCTTGGCCGCCCTGGTGCCGGCGACGGCCCTGCTGTTCTACCGCCTCGCGCTCACGCCGGCGCTGGATTCGCTCGATCACGCGCTCGACGGCACGACGCTGGCCCTCGAGCGGCTGGTGGCGCCCACGGGCGGCGGCGTCGCGCTGAACATGACGCCCGAGCTCGACGGCGCGCTGCGCGCCGACCGCTACGACACCGTCCGCTGGGTCGTGCTCGGCCCGGATGGCCGCGTCGTGGGCGGCGACCGGGAGCTGGCACGCATCGGCGGCCCGCCTTCCGCGCTCGACTGGCACTTCTTCGACGCGCAGTACCGGCACCTGCCGGTGCGCGTGGCGCTGCACAGCTGGCGCTGCGTTCCCGGCGCGCCGGACGTGGCGGGCGGGCGGTGCGAGGCGCGCGTGGCCGAGACGCTCAACAAGCGCCGCGGCGTGAAGCAGCAAGTGCTGGCGGCCGCCGCGTCGGCGATGCTGGCCGAGGCGCTGGTGCTCGCGGTGATGGGCTGGGTCGCGATCGCGCGCAGCCTGCGCTCCGTGGAGCGCCTGAGCAAGGACATCGAACGGCGGTCGCCCAATCAACTGGGCCCGGTCGACCGGCCGGACATCCCGCGCGAAGTCGCGCCGCTGGTCACCGCGCTCAATGGGCTGTTCGCGCGCGTGGTCGCGGCCGCGGCCACCGAGAAAGCGTTCCTCGCCGATGCGGCGCACCAGCTGCGCACGCCGCTGACGGCGCTGCGCACCGAGACCGAGCTGGCGCTGATGGAGCCGCATTCGCCCCAGCACGACGGCCTGCTGCGCCGGCTGCACCAGGCGACCACGCGCGCCACGCGGCTGGCGCACCAGCTGCTGTCGCAGGCGCGCACCGACCACGGCCTGCACAACTCGGCGGCCGAGCGGGTCGACCTGAAGCAGATCGCCACCGAAGCCGCCGAGGAATGGGTGGGCCGCTCGGTGGAGGCCGGCGTCGACCTCGGCTTCGAGCTGGAAGCCGCGCCGATCGACGGCCACGGTTTCCTGCTGCGCGAAGTGCTCGCCAACCTGCTCGACAACGCGATCCGCTACGCCGGCTCCGGCGCGCGCGTGACGATACGCACGGGCATGCTGCAATCCGCCGCCGGGGCGGGCGGCGCGCCGCGGCCGATGCTGGAAGTGGAAGACAACGGCCCCGGCATCGCCGAGCAGGACCGCGAACGCGCGTTCGAGCGCTTCCAACGCGGCAGCCGCGGCGGCGGCAGCGGACTGGGGCTGTCCATCGTGCGCGACATCGTGAACCACCACCAGGCCCGCATCGAACTGCTGGACGGGCCGGGCGGCGTCGGCCTCAGGGTGCGCATGGTCTTCCGCGCACCGGGGCCGGCGATCGTGCGCGGGGTCGCGACGAACGCCCCCTGAATCCGGATCGTTCCGCGATCGCCGACCGGTTCTCCCGCGCCGGCGCCGCCGGGCCGGTCCGCGCCACAATGCGCCCCATGTTCCAGCCGTCCCAGCACGACGTCCGCCGATTTTTCTGCGAAACCCACGCGCTCGCCGCCGGCGGCGCACCGATGACGCCGATCCAGACGCTCGCGTCGCAATGGATCGCCGAACATCCCGAATACCATGCCGATCTCTCCGACCTCGACGCCGCGCTCGCCGCGGAATTCGTCGTCGACGACGGCCGCACGAACCCGTTCCTGCACTTGGCGATGCACCTGACGATCAGCGAGCAGTGCAGCATCGACCAGCCCCACGGCATCCGCCAGGCCGTGGAACTGCTCGCCGCGCGCCGACAGTCGCTGCACCAGGCGCATCACGAAGCCATGGATTGCCTGGGCGCGATGATCTGGACGTCGCAACGCGGCGGGCTGCCGCCCGACGGCCACGCGTACCTGGATTGCGTGCGGCGCCGCGCCACGCGGGACTGAAAGCCCGACCGGGAATCCGCCAGGCTTTGCCCACATCCCAGAAAGCAGGGCAATGCAATCATTGCTTAGGCAGCAATTTCATGGGGGCATCGCGCGCAAAGCGGGAAAACCCGACTACCATGCCCCGCACCCGATCGGCGGCGAGCCGGGCCGCGGGACAGATCATCGAGGAGCAGGAATGAGTTTCAAGATCCCCCGACGCCCGCCCTGGCGCAGCACCGCGCTGGGCATCGGCATCGGCATGGCCTTGACGGCATGCGCCGTCGGCCCGGACTTCCATGCGCCGCAGCCCCCCCGGGCGGTCGACGCGGGACACCCGTACACGCCGGGCGCGCTGCCGGCGCAGACGGCCAGCGCCCCCGGCTCGGCCGGGGCGCCGCAACGCTTCGTCGATGGGCAGGAGATCTCGGCGACCTGGTGGGAAATCTTCCGATCGGAACCGCTGAACGCGCTGGTGCGCTCGGCGCTCGCCCAAAGCCCCACGCTCGCGGCGGCCCAGGCCACGCTGCGCCAGGCCGAGGAGAACTATCGCGCCGACTACGGCTCGCGCATCCTCCCGTCCGTCAACGCGCAACTCGGCGGCTCGCGCCAGCGCTTCCCGATCCAGCAGTCCGCGGGCCAACCGGCGGGGGCCACGGCCAACCTGTTCACGGCGGGCCTGGACCTGTCGTACACGCTCGACCTGTTCGGCGGCAACCGGCGTGAACTCGAAGGCGTCAAAGCGGCGATCGACTACCAACGCTTCCAGGTCGAGGCCGCCTACCTGAGCCTGACTTCGAGCGTCGTGGCCACCGCCATCCAGGAGGCTTCGCTCGCGGCGCAACTGAAGGCGACGAACGAGGTCGTCGCCG
>JBEVLR010000174.1:0-3404 GCA_040509075.1 Burkholderiaceae bacterium
CCTGCGCTTCGGGCGGCGGCGGATCGGACGCCGGCGGCGGCGCCGGCGCGGGGATGGCCGCCGCGGCCGGCGGCTGGCCCCAGGTGTCGGGCAGGTAGGCCTTCGCGTACGTGAGGTGCAGCGACCCCAGCCCGCCCGGGCGCACGCGCGCCACGAGCCGGGCGAAGATGTCGCGGCCGCGCTGGGGCTCCAGATGCTGCAGCACGATCGTCGAATGCACCAGGTCGAACTGGCCGTCGACCTGCGACAGCGCGTCGTCCGAGCGCGCCAGCCCCACGTTGCGCAGCCCGCGCGCGTCGCAATTCTTGCGCGCCTCGGCCAGCATGCCGTCGGAGATGTCGACGCCCACCACCTCCGTGGCCCATTCCGAGAAGCCCACGAGCAAGCGGCCGACGCCGCAGCCGAAATCCAGCACGCGGTGCGGCGCGAAACCGGGGTCGAAGTGGCGCCTGCACATCGTCATCACGTGCCGGGCATGCGTGCGCCCCGACTCGAAGAAGAGCTGGAGCGCCTGATCGTCGAGCTTGTCGCGGCGGAACATGTCTTGGGTGATGACGCCGTAATAGGGGTCTTCTTCGCCCCATCGCCGCCAGTGCGAGTCGGTGTCGTGGAGGTTCGGGCCAGGGTCCGCGTGCATCGAGATTCTCGGCATGAATTCAGGGAGGGTGTCGGCGTCGGGCAGCCAGTCGTCGCGGTCGCGCGCCAAGGCCGGGTGGCCGTGCGCGTCGGTGTCGGGCAAGCGCGCGGCCCAGCGGGCGCGGAAAAAGGCGTGGTCGGCGCCTTCGTCGATGCCCGCTCGGCTGCGGCCTTCGTGGTGCACGAGCCGGGCCGCGGCGCAGACGGCGCTGGCGCGGCCGGATTGTCGCAGGCGCAAGCAATAGTCCACGTCGTTGAAGACGACCGGCAGCCGTTCGTCGAAGCCGCCCAGCGTGTCGAACAGCGGCCGCGACGTGAGCAGGCAGGCGCCGGTGACCGCGGTCTGCACGCGGTCGTGCCGCAGCCAGCGCGCGACCCGGGCTTCATCGCCCCGGCAGCCGCGGAACGTGTGGCGGCAGGTCGGCGCGTCGCGCCCGGCCACCATGACGCCCGCGTGCTGCAGCCCGCCGTCCGGGTAGCGCAGCACCGCGCCCACGGCGCCGATGGCGGGCCGCTGCGCGAGGGCGAGCATCGCGTCCAGCCAGCCGGCGTCGACGGGCTCCACGTCGTCGTTGAGGAACAGCAGCCATTCGCCCGCCGAGGCCCGCACGCCGCGGTTGTTCAGCGCCGACCAGTTGAACGGGCCGTCGTGCCGCACCAGCGTGGGCGACCAGGGCGACAGGAACGCCTCGGCCTGCGCGGCGTCCATGCCGGCGAGGTTGTTCAGCACGACCACCAGCTCGATGCGCCCGGCGTGGCGGGTGCGGTGGCGCAGGCCGTCCAGGCAGCGGGCCAGCATCGGCGCGTCGGCCAGGCAGGTCGGCACGATCACCGAGACCGTGCCGGATGGCGCCGCCGCCGCCGCCGGCGGGGCCCCGTCGGCGACCGCCTCGGGCGCGCTCGCCGCGGCCACCAGCGGCAACGGCAGATGCGCCACCCCGGCGCAACCGCCCGACCGCGCCGCGAGCGGCTCGCCCGCCACCCAGGCGGCGTCCGGGTGCCGGCTTCGGTGCAGCAGCCAGGGGCCGCCCGCCACGTCGGGGTGCGCCGCCAGCAGGCTCGACCAGGCGGGCTTGAGCACCGGCTCCGTGCAGCGGCCGTCCGCGCCCAGATGGTCGTGATCGGTGTAGAGCAAGTCGACGCCGGGATGCTCGCGCAGCACGGCCGCGACGATGGACGCGGCGCCGGCCGCCAGCACGTCGCCGGCCTGCAGCTCGCCGATGAACGGCGTCGGCGGCAGGGGGACTTCGGCGCCCGCCGCGCAGGCCATCGCGGCGAAGCCGCCGCCGGCCAGGCGCAGCGAGGCGAAGGTGCGCGACACATCGGCCGCGGTGGTGTGCGGGCGGGTCACCACGACCCAGGTGGCGAAGGCGGCGCCCGGCGGCAGGGCCTCGTCGGCCGGCCACCGGGCCCGGGCCGCCTCCAGCAGGCGCAGGCGCCAGCGGCCATAGGCCTGCGTCGGCTCGGCCACTTGCACCAGGCGGCGCCAGCAGTGGACGTCGACGCCGCCCGCCTGCACCGTCACCGTCAGCGAATGGACGCCGGGAGCCAGGCCGTCGAGGCGCACGTCACCGGCGAAGCCCGCAAATCCCGCGGCGTCCACGGCGTCCGCGGCGTCCGCGATATCCGAGCCCGTCCCTTGCGCATAGGCTTCGGCCACGTCCGGCCGGGGCAACGCGTGGCGCAGCGCGACGGCGGGGGCCGAGCCGCAGCGGGCTTCGACGCGGGTGACGCGTTGCGCGCACAGCGCCCACCCGCGCACCTGCAGGCGTTCGCCGACGCACGCCGGGCCCGACGCCAACGGCGCTTCCAGCACCCCGGCGAAGCGGTGCGGCGCGGCGGGCGACGGCCCCTGCATCCCGCGGCGGCGCCAGCGCGGCATCAGCGCGCGACTTGGACCAGGTTGAGCACCGGGTACGCCACCGAGAACACGAGGTTCAGGAACTTCTGCACTTCGGACAGCGGCGCGTTGCTGACGTACAGCACGTCTTTGTCCTGCACCGCGAAACCCTGCATCGCGAAAAAGCCCGCCGGCTCGCGCAGGTTCAGCCGGTACACCACCGGCACCATGTTTTCGGCGGTGGTGAACACCGGTTGGCGCGGCCAGTCGAGCGCGGCCTGCGGCTCGAGCCGGAAGACGAAGACGCCCTGGGCGTCGGAGCGGGTGTCGAGCAGGCCGCCGGAGCGCGCCAGCGCCTGGGCCAGGGACAGGCCCTGGGTCTCGAACGCGATTTCCTCGTTCTTGCCGGTGGCGCCCAGCGCGGTGAAGCTCAACGGCTGATTCATGGCCGTGAGCACGTCGCCGGCGCGCAGCCGGATGTTCTGGCCGGGATCGCGGATCAGGCGGTCCAGCGGCAGGCTGACGTGATCGGCGCCGCGGGTGAGCTGCAAAGTGGTCTTGTTCACGGGTTGGCGCACGCCGCCGGCGGCGGCCAGGGCGTCGAGCACGCGCTCCCCGCTGGGCGTGAGCGGCACGCGCAGGCTGTTGGTGACCTCGCCCACCACCGTGACCACCGACGATGAATTGCGCGACACGCGCACGATCGCCTCGGGCGCGTGGGCCTTGGTGCGCAGGCGCGCCACGATGTCGGCCTGGATCGCCTGCACGTCGCGGCCCGCGGCCGGCACGCGGCCGGCGAACGGCACCGTGATGAATCCCTGCGCATCGACCACCTGCTCGGGCAGCACGGTGGCCCGCGAGCCCGGCAGCGCGGCGCCTTGCTGGCCGTCGGCGAGGCCGCCGCCGAACAGGGTGGCCGGCGGCGCCT
>JBEVLR010000175.1:0-3721 GCA_040509075.1 Burkholderiaceae bacterium
CGAGCACCAGCGCCTGCGGGCCGGTCAATCGGGCGGGCAGGCCGGCGGCGGCGAGCCGTTCGAGATAGGCCGCCCCGGTGGATTGCCGCACGTTGACGCGCAGGCACATCGGCGGGCGCGACTGCGCCGCCGCGAGGATGCCGCGCCACTGCGCGGGCCAGTCGGCGCGCAGCTGGTCGATCCACCAGCTCGGATGGTTCCACTCGCCCACCGGCCCCCGGGCGGCGGAGGCCGCCAGCGCGTCGCGTTCGCGGATGAGGCGCCGCAGCACCGCGTTGAGGAACGATGCGGACGCGGGAGCGCGTCGACGCGCGGCGGTGACGGCCTGGTCGACCAGCGTGTGATCCGTGTAAGGCGGCGCCGGATCCGGCCACAGCAGCGCGATGGCGCTGAGCAGCAACGCCTCGACGGCCGGCGGCGGCGTGCGAGGCGCCACCATCGCGCGCACCGCCTGCGCGGCGCCCAGCCGGCGCAGCACCAGGAAACTGAGCGCCTGCGTCCCCGGCCGCAACGCGGTCGGACAGGCGGCGAGCACCTCGGTCAGCGAACGCCCGCCCCGCACGGCCTGCACGGCGTCGGCGGTCTGTTCGAGCAGACGCGACAGCGCGGGCGCATGGACGGGCAAACGGGCGATGTCGGCAGCGGCGGGCGGGAGGGGGTTCACCGGCGCAGTCTAACCAGCGCCCTCCGCCGTCCTTTTCCATCTTCCCGGCTTCGGCGCAAAATGGGGGCCCGCTCCTTGCGCCGACGCCTTCCATGCCCCCTTCCGCTTTGCCGCCCGACCTGCGCTCGGCCACCGCCGTCGCGCCGGAGCACGCCCCGGCGGCCAAGCCGATGCCGCTGATCCGCTCCGAGGCCGACCTCGCGCAGCTGCCCGCTTCCGAACGCATCCGCTACCGGCTGGTCGGGGCCGATTGCCGCTTCCACGCGAACGACAACATCGCCGCCTTCATCCGTCCTGGAGAGACGGAAGAGCTGAAAGCCGAGGTCGCCGAGCGCATGCAGGACGTGCTGCGCACGCTGGTGATCGACACCGACGGCGACCACAACACCCACGAGACGGCGCGCCGCGTGGCCAAGATGTTCGTCGACGAGGTGTTCCGGGGCCGCTACCAGCCGATGCCGGCGATCACCGAATTCCCGAACGTGTCGCGGCTGAACGAGCTGATGATCGTCGGGCCGATCTCGGTGCGCAGCGCATGCTCGCACCACATGTGCCCGATCCTGGGCCGACTGTGGATCGGCGTGCTGCCGAACGAGCACTCGAACCTGATCGGATTGTCCAAGTACTCGCGCATCGTCGACTGGATCATGACGCGGCCGCAGATCCAGGAAGAAGCGGTGACGATGCTCGCCGACGCGCTGCAGGAACGCGTGAAGCCCGACGGCTTGGCGCTGGTGATGGAGGCCGACCATTTCTGCATGCAGTGGCGCGGCGTCAAGGATCTCGATTCGGCGATGACCAACAGCGTGATGCGCGGCGCGTTCCTGAAGGACCCGACGCTGCGGCGCGAGTTCCTGTCGCTGCTGCGCAAAAAATGATCCCTCCGAACCGCCTCTGGCGCCGCCCTCCCGGGGGCGCGGCCAACAGCCCGGCGACGCTGGGCGCGAGGGGGCCGCTCGGCGGCGGGGCCTCGCCCGCGGCGGCTTTCGCGACGCCGTGCGGCGCCGGCGCGCGGCGGCCCCGGCTGCATTCGGCGTCCCCTGCGCAGCCGCATCGGCGCGTCCAGGCGGCGGGGCGGCGCTGACATGCTGGTGCGCCTGATGTATGCGAGCCGCGCCGTGCCGGGGCTCGACAACGAGGAGCTCGCCGCGATCCTGCGCCGATCGCGCGAGGCGAACGCGCGTGACGGCGTCACGGGCGCGCTGTGCCTGTGCGGCATCGGCCAGCTGTTCATCCAGGTGCTGGAAGGCGGCCGCAACGCGGTCAGCCGGCGCTACAACCGCATCGTCGGCGATCCGCGCCACACCGACGTCACGCTGCTGCAGTTCGAAGAAATCGGCGAACGCCGCTACGCCGGCTGGGCGATGGGGCAGGTCAACATGGCGCGCCTGAATCCGGCGCTGCTGCTGAAGTACTCCGAGCTCGCGACCCTCGATCCGTGGACCGTGCCGGGCCGCGCGACCGCGGCGATGTTCGACGAAATGATCGCGACCGCGGCGATCATGGGCAAGTAGCGCCGTCGGCGCCCGACACCCGGCTCGGCGTGGGGAACCGCCGCCCGCCGCCCGATCGACGCGGGTCCGCGCGGCGCGTGGCCTGCGGCGACGCGGCTGTCGCCGATACCGCCGGATCGACAGCGCCCGCACCATGGGATCCCCGGCCGGCCGGCGAGGCCGGACAAGGTCGCCAACGGCGTGGTTTCGAAGGCGCCGCCGCCCTAGACCCGGCCGCCCGGCCTGAACCGGAACAGCGTGCTCACGAGCCGCGTCGGGAACTGGCGGATGGCCTGGTTGTAATGGTCGACCGCGTCGTTGAAGCCCTGGCGCGCGAACTGGATGCGCGGCTCGGCCTCGCCCCAGGCGGCGAGGGCGGCCTGCAGCGCGGCGCGCTGCGGCAATTCATGGACGAGGCCGGGCTGGAGTTCGATCAGCGCGCGCAGGCGGCTGGCCGGCGACGCGAGCGCGGCTTCGGTGCTCACCCACAAAGAGACGTCGGCGATGCGCGCGCGCGACTGGCGCACGCCATCGGCCGCGGCGCGCTGTTTCGCGTCGGCATCGGCCAACGATTGCAGCGTGGCGCTTTCGGAAACCAGGGTGTCGCGCACCGCATCGGCGACGGCGGCCATCGCCTCGCTGCGCTTGACGAGCGCCGCCACGATCTGCTCCCAGGCGGACACGATCGCGATGCGCAGGCGCACGAGCCGGTTGTACGCGCCCACGAGCCAGAACAGGCTCAGGGCCAGCAACGCGAGCTGGAACAGCCAGTGCGAGATCACCGGGCGGGGCGCATCAGGCAACCTCCGCCCTTCGGGCTTCGGTGCGAGCCCCTTCGGAGCGGCCGGGCGGGGCGCATCAGGCAACCTCCGCCCTTCGGGCTTCGGCGCGAGCCCCTTCGGAGCGGCCGGGCGGGGCTCATCAGGCAACCTCCGCCCTTCGGGCTTCGGTGCGAGCCCCTTCCACGAACTCGGCATGCCCCGCGGCGCGCAGCGCGCAGGCCGGGCACGTGCCGCAGCCGTAACCCCAGGGGTGCCGGCTGCCGCGCTCGCCGAGGTAGCAAGTGTGCGTTTCCTCGACGATCAGCTCGTTCAGGGCGGCGCCGCCGAGCGCGTCGGTCAGTCCCCAGGTTTGGGCCTTGGTCAGGAACATCAGCGGCGTCTCGATCGTCATCGGCGCCGCCAGGCCGAGGCTGAGCGCGACCTGCAGCGCCTTCAGCGTGTTGTCGCGGCAGTCGGGATAGCCCGAGAAATCGGTTTCGCACATGCCGCCGACCAGCACCGACGCGCCGCGCCGATACGCCACCGTCGCGGCGAAGCCCAGGAACAGCAGGTTGCGCCCCGGCACGAACGTGTTGGGCAGACCGTTGGACTGGAACTCGATCGCGCGCTCGGACGTGAGCGCGGTGTCGGACACCTGGCCCAGCAGCGCAAGATCCAGCAGGTGGTCGTCGCCCAGGCGCGCGGCCCAGTCGGGGTTCAGCGCGGCGAGCGCCTGGCGCACGCCGGCGCGGCAGTCGAGCTCGATGCGATGGCGCTGGCCGTAGTCGAAGCCGATGGTCTCC
>JBEVLR010000176.1:0-8548 GCA_040509075.1 Burkholderiaceae bacterium
AGATTCTTCATGCAGATCGTCCTGCGACAGAGTGAGGGCACCTAAGCTGAATCGCCGGGCGCGTGCGCTGCCGCCTTGAATCCTTGATCGAAGATTCGAGGCGTAGGCAGGCCACATTGCAGCGATGCCAGAAGCAAGCCCACAAAGACCAACGGCCTGACGTTTCCGTCAAGCCGTTGATTCTTCTTCTTAATTTTGGTGGGCCCTGAGTGACTCGAACACTCGACCTACGGATTAAGAGTCCGCTGCTCTACCAACTGAGCTAAGAGCCCGAAAACGTGCCGAAACGGTTCCGGCAAGCGGGGTGACCGCGGCCTTGGATTCTACTTCGACAATCGAGCCTCCCGCAAGCCTGAGCCTGTGGGTGGCCGCCTGATCGGTGACCTCGGAGCGTGCTCCGGATCGAATGGTGGGTTGTGCGTGACTCGAACACGCGACCAACGGATTAAAAGTCCGCTGCTCTACCGACTGAGCTAACAACCCCCGTTTCCGGCAGAGCCAGGGATCATAGCATGATTATAGGCTTTCGCCAGGCGGCTCAGGCGAGCAGCGCCGAAATCACTTCACCGGCGGCCGCCATGCCGAAGCTGGCGGTGACGGTGACGGTGGAACCGTAGCCGTGGCAGTTCAGCGTGCCGTCGCCGCGAACGTCCGCGGAAACGGCGCCCGGCCCGGATCCGCCGGCGGCGGCGCCCGCTTCCGGCCCGGCCGCGGGGGGCGCGACGCTTTCGCGCGAGAACACGCAGCGCACGCCGATGCGGCCGACGCGCGGAGCCGCGTGCCGCGAACGCAGCCGCTGGCGCAGGCCGGCGAGCAGCGGATCGTGGGTGACGGCCGACAGGTCGTCGATGTCGATCTTCTCGGCGCGCCGCTTGCCGCCGGCCGCGCCGCAGCAGACGTAGGCGACCTTCGTCCGCAACGCCCAAGCGGCGAGCGCCAGCTTGGCGCGGCCCTGGTCGCAAGCGTCGATCACGGCATCGGCCGCGACCGGCAGCAGGCCGGGCCAATTGGACTCGTCGGCGAACTCCTCGATGCAGTGGACGACGCAGCCGGGATGGATGTCGGCGATGCGGCGCGCGAGCGCCCCGGCCTTCGACATGCCGATCGTCTCTCCGAGCGCCTGGACCTGCCGATTCACGTTGGACTCGGAGACATGGTCCAGATCGACCAGCACCAGTTGCGCGACGCCGCTGCGCGCCAGCGCCTCGGCCGCCCACGAACCCACGCCGCCGAGCCCGATCACCGCCACGCGGGCGGCGCGCAAGCGCTCGTATCCCCCGGCGCCGTAAAGTCGGCGCAACCCGCCGAAGCGGCGTTCCGAATCCGCGTCGAGGTGCGCGCCGGCGGACGGGCCGGTCAACGCCGGCTCTGACATGCCCGTGGATTCCCGAGCGGCGCAAGCGCCGGCGGGCCGCCCGTCCCGGCCCGCGAGGCGCCGCATCGGAACATCCGCCCGGAAGGCCCGCCACCGAAAACGAACGCGGGCCACGTCATTTCAACGACGCCATCCGTTCGCGCCCGGCCACCGAGGCTTCGGATTTGGGGTAGGTCTTGATGAGGTCCTCCAGCGTCCGCTTCGCGCCCTTGAGGTCTTTGAGCTCGATCTGGCAGTTCGCGATCGCGAGATCGGCCTCGGCCGCGCGCGGATGGTCCGGCGCGCCCGCGATGAACGCGCGGAACGTGACGATCGCACCCCGGAAATCGCGGCCGCCATACTGCGCGTTGCCCAGCCAGTAGCGCGCCGCGTTGCCGTAGCCGCTGGCCGGATAACGCCTCAGGAACGCGGCGAGCGCGGCCTGCGCCTGATCGAACTGGCCGCTGCGCAGCGTGGCGGTGGCGCTCTCGTAGGCGGCGATTTCCTCGGGATCGGCGGTGAACTGTTTGTTGTCCAGGCTGACCTGCTGGGGCTCGACCTTCTTCAGCCGGTCGTCGACGCCCTGCACGATGTCTTTCTGGTGCTGCTGCACGTCCGAGACCGCCCGCGCGAGCTGCTCCTGGCCGCCGCGCAACTGGGCCATTTGCTGCCTCAGCTGCTCGTTCTGGTTGGTCAGGTCGAGCAGCGCGTTCTGCAGTTGCTGCAGGGTTTGATTCGTCTGCGCGTCGCGCGCCTTCGCGGCGTCCTCGAGTTGCGTGATCCGGTTGCGGAGATCCAGGATCGCGCGCCGCGCTTCATCGTCATCGAAGATGCCCGCGCGGGCGCCGGCCCCGCACAACAACAACAGCGCGGCGGCGCAGACCGCGCGCATCCGCGCCCACGGCGCCGCGCCGTCGCGCCGCCCAGCGCCGAGCCCAACGGCGGCGCGCATCACTTGCTGCGCAGTTCGACGCGGCGGTTCTTGGCCCACGCCGATTCGTCATGGCCGTCGACGGCCGGGCGCTCCTTGCCGTAGCTCACGGCCTCGAGCTGGCTGTCGCCGGCGCCGAGCAGCTCCATCTGCTTGACCACCGCCTCAGCGCGCTTCTGGCCGAGGGCGAGGTTGTATTCGCTGCCTCCGCGTTCGTCGGTGTGGCCTTCGGCGACTTCCTTCTTGGCGCTGTCGCCCTTCAGCAGCGCGGCGTGCGCGTCGATGATCGGACGGAACTCGTCCTTGATCGCATAGCTGTCGAAGTCGAAGTAGATGACGCGGTCGATGTTCGTCGCGTTGATCGGCGACGACTTGCCCGTGTTGTCGATCGGCGTGATGCCCGTCTGCGAAGATGCCCCCGAGCCGCCGCCCGCATTCGCGCCCGGCGTCCGCGTTTCGACGTTCGCCGGCTTGTCGAGCTTCACGGGGGAAGCGCAGCCGCCCAGCAAAGCGACGATCGCCAACGTCGACACGGTCATGAGGGACTTGTTCGTCATCATCAATTTCTCCTTCCAGCACAATAAAAAAAGACCGGATCCGAGGGCACGGCGGCCGCTCGTTCCGGCACTCATGGAACTCAGCGGCCGTACGGGCCCCAGACGGGTTCCCGGTACTCGGTGCCCGAATCGCCGAGCACCGTCTTGAAATGGCCGTCCGAGGGGGTCATGATCAGCGACGCGCGGCCGTCGACGCGGGTCGAATAGACGAGGAAGCGGGAGTTCGGGGCGAAGCTGGGGCTTTCGTCGTCGACCGTCTCGGTGATGGCGCGCACGGAGCCGGAGCCCAGGTCCATCACCATCACCCTGAAGCCGCCTTGCCGCGTGATGTATGCGAGAAGCTTGCCGTCCGGGCTGGGCGCCGGGCTGATGTTGTAGGCGCCGTCGAAAGTCACGCGCTCGGCGCTGCCGCCGCCGAGCGGTTGGCGGTAGATCTGCGGGCCGCCGCCGCGGTCGCTGACGAAGAAGATCGACTTGCCGTCGGCCGAGAATTTCGCCTCGGTGTCGATCGCGGTGCTCTGCGTGATGCGGATCGGGTTGCTGCCGTCGCGGTTGATCATGAACACGTGCGAACCGCCGTCCTTGGACAGCGTCACCAGCAGCCGGCCGCCGTCCGGAGAGAACGCGGGCGCGCTGTTCGAACCGCGGAAGGCGGCCACCACCCGCTGCGAGTGCTGCGGGATGTTCTGCACATAGACGACGGCCTTGCGCTGCTCGAACGAGACGTAGGCGAGCTCCTGGCCGTTGGGCGACCAGTCCGGCGAGATGATGGGCTCGCGGCTGATCAGCACCGGCAGCTTGTTGTCGCCGTCGGCGTCGGTCGCATAGAGCGTGTGCTTGCCGCCGACGCTGGTCACGAACGCGATCCGGGTGGAGAAGATGCCGCGGTCGCCGGTGAGTTTTTCGTAGACCTTGTCGGCGATGTGGTGCGCGGCCAGGCGCAGGTCGCCCGCCGGGACGGGCTCGGACTGGCCGCCTTGGTCGGCGCCCTTGACGACGTCCCAGAGCCGGAAGCGCACGTCGATGCGGCCGTCGGCCAACCGCGTGGCCGAACCGGAGACGATGGCGTCGACGCCGCGCGCGCGCAGGGCGTTGTAGTCGGGGGCCCCGGACTCGTCGATCGGCGCGGGGCCGTCGACGATCTTGAAGAAGCCGCAGTTGGCCAGGTCGGCGCGCACGATGGTGGACAACGACTGGGGCAGCCGTTCCTCGTCGCGGAAGCGGCCGACGACGACCGGGATCTGGGTGGCGCCCACGCCGTTGATGTCGACGCGGAATTGCGCGAATGCGGGGCTCAGCGCGGGCAGCGCGAACGAGGCGCCGAGGGCGCGCAGTGCTTGTCTTCTAGGCCACATGGAATGGATAGCAGAGTCCGGTTGGGCGGATCGGTTCCGTATTTTTAGACCGACTCGGGGCAAACCCATTGTATGCAGCAAGAAAGGGGCCCGCCTGTAGGCGAAGCGCCCATCCTCCCGGGTCCGATAATGCGCCGCTGAGCCCAACGCGGGCGGGGCCGCCCGCCGCACCCTCGATGAACTCCCTGAAACAGCGCCTCGCGCGCCTGATGCCCTACTTCCGCAAGAGCCGCCCGGCGCTGGGGCTGGCGGCGGCCGCGTTGATCGTCAACGCGCTGACGGAGCCGCTGATCCCGCAGCTGCTGCGCATGATCATCGACCGCGGGTTCAAGCCGGGCGCGGTGCCGCTCTGGACGATCCCGGCCGTCATCGTCGGCTTGTTCGCCGTGCGCGGCGTCTCGGGCTGGGTGGCCAATTACGGGCTGACGCTGAGCGCCCAGAACGCGGTCCTGGAGATGCGCACCGCGATGTTCGCGCACCTGATGCGCGCGGCGCCGGGCTTGTTCTCCAGGAACACCGCGAGCAGCCTGACCAACGGCCTGGTCTACGAAATCCAGCAGGGCGCCAACCTGTTGATGGCCTCGGTCAACATGCTGCTGGCCGACTCGCTGCGCGCCGTCGCCTTCATGGCTTACCTGCTCTACCTGGATTGGGAGCTGACGCTGTTCACGCTGCTCATGTTCCCGGTCACCGGCTACCTGGTGCGCGTGATCGGCAAGCGGCTGCATCGGCTGACGCTGGAAGGCCAGGACGCCACCGACGACCTCGCCTACGTCGTCGAAGAGAACGTGCTGGCCTGGCGCATCGTGCGGCTGCACGGGGCCGGGACGCACGAAGCGGCGCGCTTCGGCCGGAGTTCGCGGCGCATGCGCCGGCTCGCGATCAAGCAGGCGGCCGCCGGCTCGCTGCTGAACCCCATCACGCAGATGCTCGCTTCGCTGTCGTTGTCGGCGGTGTTGATGGTGGCGATCCACCAGAGCGGCGGCGACGCGAAGTCGGCCGGGCGGTTCATCGCGTTCATCACCTCCTGGCTGCTGCTGATCCAGCCGATCAAGCACCTGTCGGACCTGATGTCGCCGCTGACCCGCGGCACCGCCGCGATGGAGCGCGGCATCGAGCTGATCGAGACCGTGCCCGTCGAACGCGGCGGCGCGCTGGCCCCGGCGCGGGTGCGCGGAGACATCGAATTCCGCGGCGTCAGCCTGCGCTATGCCGCCCAGGAATCGCCGGATCCGACCGCGGACGGCCCGGTGGCCGCGCTGTCGGACGTCACGCTGGCGATCCGCGCCGGCGAGACGGTCGCCTTCGTCGGCCCCTCGGGCGCCGGCAAGACCTCGCTCGTGAACCTGCTGCCGCGGTTCGTCGCGCCCACCGGCGGGCGCGTGAGCCTCGACGGCGCGGCGATCGAGGAGTACGACATCACCGCGCTGCGCAGCCAGTTCGCGCTGGTGAGCCAAGACGTGGTGCTGTTCAACGACACCGTGGCCGCGAACGTCGCGCTCGGGGGCGAGGTCGACCTCGCGCGCGTGCGCGACGCGCTCGCCGGCGCGAACTTGATCGACTTCGTGATGACGATGCCCGGCGGCCTGGCCGCCCCGATCGGCCACAACGGGGCGCAGCTGTCGGGCGGACAGCGGCAGCGGCTGGCGATCGCGCGCGCGATCTACAAGGACGCGCCGGTGCTGATCCTCGACGAGGCCACGTCGGCGCTCGATTCCGAATCCGAGCGCGCGGTGCAGGGCGCGCTCGAGGTGCTGATGGAGGGCCGCACGACGCTCGTGATCGCCCACCGGCTGTCGACGATCGAACACGCCGACCGCGTCGTCGCGATGGAGCACGGGCGCATCGTCGAACAAGGCGCGCACGCGCAGCTGCTGGCCGCCGGGGGCCTGTATGCGCGCCTGCATGCGATGCAGTTCCGCGGCGGATGACCGGGCCGGCGGGCGCGGCTGGAGAGGCCGGCGCCGCGGCCGTCACAGCAGCACGATGTCGTACTGCTCCGGATTCATCGTCGGCTCGGCGCTCAGCGAGATCGGCTTGCCGACGAAGGACGACAAGTCGGCCAGGTGCGCGCTCTCCTCGTCGAGCAGCATCTCCACCACCGAGGCGCTCGCGATCACGCGGAATTCCTTCGGATTGAACTGGCGGGCCTCGCGCAGGATCTCGCGCATCACGTCGTAGCAGACGCTGCGCGCCGTCTTGACCTGGCCGCGGCCCTCGCAGGTCGGGCACGGCCGGCACAGCACGTGGGCGAGCGATTCGCGGGTGCGCTTGCGCGTCATCTCCACCAGCCCGAGCTGGGTGAAGCCGCTGATGGTCAACTTCGTGCGGTCGCGGCCGAGCTGCTTGCGGAATTCGGTGAGCACGCCGGCGCGGTGGTCCTCGCGCGCCATGTCGATGAAATCGACGATGATGATGCCGCCGAGGTTGCGCAGGCGCAGCTGGCGCGCGATCGCGCCGCAGGCCTCGAGATTGGTCTTGAAGATCGTCTCGTCGAAATTGCGCGCGCCGACGAAGCCGCCGGTGTTGACGTCGATCGTGGTGAGCGCTTCGGTCTGGTCGATGATCAGGTAGCCGCCGCTCTTCAGGTCGACGCGCCGGGCGAGCGCGCGCGCGATCTCCTCGTCGATGTTGAACAGGTCGAAGATCGGCCGCTCGCCCTTGTAGTGCTCCAGCTTGCCGACCGAGCTGGGCGTGTAGGTCTCCCCGAACGCCCGCAGCGCGTCGAACTGCAGCTTCGAATCGATGCGGATCGACTGCGTGGCTTCGCTGGCGATGTCGCGCAGCACCCGTTCGGCCAGGCTCAGGTCCTGGTGCAGCAGCGAGCCCGCCGGCTTGGCCATCGCGCGTTCGCGGATGCGCTCCCAGGTCTTGCGCAGGTAGGCGATGTCGTCCGCGAGCTCCTGGTCGGTCGCCTCTTCGGCGTTGGTGCGCAGGATGAAGCCGCCGCCGCCCTCGGGGCCGCCGGCGAGCGCGATCATCCTCGCGCGCAGCTGTTCGCGCAGTTCGTGCGAACCGATGCGCTGGGAGATGCCGATGTGGTTGTCGTGCGGCAAGTACACGAGCAACCGGCCCGCGATGCTGATCTGGGTGGTCAGCCGCGCGCCTTTCGTGCCGATCGGATCCTTGACGACCTGCACCGTGAGCGCCTGGCCCTCGAAGACCAGGCGTTCGATCGCCGCCGGCGCGCCCTCGGCCTTGGCGGCGGGATGCCCCTGTAGGTCGGCGACATGGAGGAACGCCGCGCGCTCCAGGCCGATGTCGATGAACGCCGACTGCATGCCGGGCAACACCCGCGCGACCTTGCCGAGATAGACGTTGCCGACGAGCCCGCGCTCCAGCGAACGCTCCAGGTGCAGCTCCTGGATCGCGCCGTTCTCGACCAGCGCGACGCGCGTCTCTTGGGGAGACCAGTTGACCAGGATGTCGTGCATGGTGACGTGGGCGACCGGCTGTCTCGGGCCGGCCTCTATTTTTGGAATCTCACGCCCGCCGCGATCAGCAGCTGGGCGGTCTCGTGAAGCGGCAAACCCATGATACCGGAGTAGCTTCCGGCGATCCGCTCGATCCAGCCGGCGATCGGGCCCTGGATCGCGTACGCGCCCGCCTTCCCGAACGGTTCTCCGCCGGCGACGTACGCCGCGATCATCTCCGCGGGCAGCGGCGCGAACCGCACCGTCGACACGCTCAGCCGGACGTCGCGCGAACGCCCCGATGCGGCGGACAGCGCCACCGCCGTCATCACGCGGTGCGTGCGGCCGGACAGGCGCCGCAGCGTCGCCGCGGCGTCCGCCGGATCCGCGGGCTTTCCGAAGATGCGCGCCCCGAGCGCGACGGTCGTGTCGGCGCACAGCACCGGCGCCGGCGGCAGGCCGAGCCTGCTCAGGCGCACCAGCGCGGCATCGAGCTTGAGCCCGGTGACGCGTTCGCAGTAAGCGGCGGGCGCCTCGCCGGGAACCTGGGCTTCCAGGCTTTCGGCGTCTTCGTCTTCGGCGGCGAGCAGCAGCTGGTGGCGCACGCCCAGCTGGTCGAGCAGCTGCCGGCGGCGCGGGCTTTGCGAGGCGAGGTAGATGAAATCGCGCGCGGTGCGGGCCATCGGGTTCATTCGCGATGGTAAGGATGGCCGACGGACAACGACCAGGCCCGGTACAGGCCTTCGGCCAGCAGCACGCGCGCGAACGCGTGCGGCAGCGTCAGGTCGGACAGCCGCGCGGCCTCGTCGGCCGTCGCCTTCAGCTCGGGCGCCAGGCCGTCGGGGCCGCCGATCAGGAACGCGACGTCGCGTCCGTCGCCACGCCAGAACGCGAGGCGGTCGGCGAGCGCGCGCGTGGTCCAACGCGCGCCGCGCTCG
>JBEVLR010000177.1:0-6927 GCA_040509075.1 Burkholderiaceae bacterium
CGCCGACGCCTTCGCCGCGCGCGGCGCGCGGCGCGCGGCGGCCGTCATCCGCGCGATGATCCCGCGGCCGGCGCCCGCCGACGCGCGGGTCATCGACTTCGCGGGCCATCCCCTGGCCCTGCTGCCTGGAAAAGCCGCTTGGCATCCGCCTTCGCGCACCTTGTTCGTGGCCGACGTCCACTTCGGGAAAGCGGCGAGCTTCCGCGCCCAGGGCCTGCCGGTGCCCGCCGGCACCACCCAGGACAACCTGGCCCGGCTGGACGGCCTCGTCCGCGTCCACGACGCGGCTCGGCTCGTCTTCCTGGGAGACCTGCTGCATTCGTCCCATGCGCAACGCGATGGCGTCCTCCTGGCGCTGATGCGGTGGCGCGGCTCGCACGCCGGCCTGCGATGCGTGCTCGTGCGCGGCAATCATGATGCGCACGCCGGCGACCCGCCGGCCGCGCTCGGCTTCGTGCTGGTCGACGAGCCGTGGCCCGTGCCGGGCGCGGACGGCCTGTTCGCCTGCCACCATCCGCGGCGCATGCCCGGCGGCGGCGTGCTGGCCGGCCACTGGCATCCCGCGATCACGTTGCGCGGGCCGGCGCGCGACCGGCAACGCCTGGCCTGCTTTTGCCTCGACGGCATGACCCTGGTGCTGCCCGCGTTCGGCGCCTTCACCGGAAGCGGCCCGCAAGCGCCGCCGGCCGGGTCGCTGTGCTATCCGATCGGCGGCGCCAGGGTGTGGCCGGCCGTGCCGATCGGCTGAAACGCCTTCGCCGTTTCAGCGCCGCCCATCCAACAGCCGCCGGACCTGCTGAATCAGGTTCAACGGCCGCAGCGGCTTGGCGCAATGCGCGTCGAATCCGGCGTTCAAAGTCTGCTTCTTGTCCTGTTCGCGCGTGAACGAAGTCAGCGCGATGGCGGGCAGGTGCGCCGCGGCGCCCTCGGCTGCGCGGATGGCGCGGATCAGGTCGTAGCCATCCCGGCCGGGCATGCCGATGTCGCTGATCAGCAGGTCGGGCATCCGCTCCTCGAGCAGCGCCAACGCGCCGTCGACGTTGCGCGCCAGGCGCACGACGGCCCCGCGGTCGCCCAGGATGATGCCGAGCATGGCGGCCGCTTCCGGATCGTCGTCGACGACGACCAACTGCACCCCGTCGAGCGAAGCCGCCGGCGCCTCGATGCCGTCCAGCGCGCCGTGGCCGGAATCGGACACGGCGTCCTGGGGCGCGGGAACGTAGCCGATCGGCAGCCACACTTCGAAACGGGCGCCCGTGCCGAGGCCGGCGCTGGCCACCGACACCGTGCCGCCGTGCGCCTCGACCAGTTGTTTGACGATCGCCAAGCCCAAGCCGAGGCCGCCGCTGCGCCGGTTGCTGGCCGCGTCGCCCTGCGCGAAGCGGTCGAAGACGAACGGCAGGAAGTCGGGCGCGATGCCCTGCCCTTCGTCGGCGACGACGATCCTCAGGCCCGCGTCGTCCTCGATCAGCCCCACTTCGACGCGGCCGTCGGGCGCGGAGAACTTGATCGCGTTGCTCAGCAGATTCCACAGCACCTGCTGCAGGCGCGACGAATCGGCCCGGATCGCGCGATAGGGAGGCGAAAGGCGCAGGTCGACCTCGACGCCCCCTTCGCCCGTCGCAGGCCGCATCGCGTTCACCGCCGCGGCGACTTCCTCGGCCGGATCCAGCGTCTCGAAAGCCAGCGGCAGCTTGCCGAGGTTGAGCCGCGACATGTCCAGCAGGTCGGAGATCATGCGCGCCTGCGTCGTGCCGTTGCGCGTGATGGCGGCCAGGCCGCGCATCAATTCCTCGCTGCCGCCACGCTGGCGAAGCACGTGCGACCAGCCCATGATGGCGTTCAGCGGCGTGCGGAGCTCGTGCGAAAGCACCGCGATGAAGTCATCTTTCAGCCGGCTCACCTGCTCCGCTTCGCCGCGGGCGACGCGCTCGCGATCCAGCAATTGCCGCCGTTGGAGTTCGAGCTGGAGATGCTGCGACACGTCGAGCGCGACCGCCATCGTCACGCCGGGCTCGATGTGCGGCGACACGCTCCATTCGAGATGCAGGACGGCGCCGTCGGGGCGGACGATGGCGGCGCCCAAGCCAGACAGCGGCGGCCCCCCGTGCGTCGCGAACGACTCGACCACCGCCGCGGCCTGCGGCACGGCGAAGTCGCTCAGCCGGCGGCCCACGACCTCGTCGTGCCGGCGCGCCAGCATCTGCAGCATCGAAGGATTGGCGTCCGTCAGCCGGCCGTCCCCGTCGATCAGCGCGATGCCGCCGGGCGCCTGCGCATAGATGGCGCGGAACTTAGATTCGCTGCGCCGCATCGCCTCTTCCGCGATCCGCGTGCGCACCAGCGCCTGCACGGTCGCCACCAGCACCGCGCTCTCCACCGGGCGAGTGAGGTAGGCATCGGCGCCCGAATCGAGGCCACGCACCTTGTCCTCGTCCGTCACGAAAGCGGCCGTCAGGTGGAGCACGGGCAGGCGCGCGGTCACCGCCTGGGATCGCAGCCGCGCGCAGAGTTCCAGGCCGTCGATGTCGGGCAGGTGGATGTCCAGCACCATCGCCGAAACCGTCGCGTCGGCCAGCGCCAGCCCCTCGGCGCCGGTGGCGGCCTCGCGCGTGCGGAAACCCGCGCTCGCGAGCTGGCGAACCGTCGCATATCGGCTGGCGGGGTTGTCGTCGACGATCAGCAACTCGTGTTCCGAACGGACGATCGGCCGGAAGCCCGGCGCGAAGCCGCTCATGACGGCGGTTCCCGGCCGGCCCGCGCCGGAAGGCGCAGCGGAACGGTCACGGAGAACGTCGAACCGACCCCGGGCGCGCTCTCCATCGCGACGTGCCCGCCGAGCAATTCGCCCAGGCGCCTGCTCAGCGACAGTCCCAGCCCGGTGCCGCGCAGGCGTTTCTGGATCGGCGAATCGACCTGCACGAAATCCTGGAATATCGCCGAATGGAATTTCGCGTCGATGCCGATGCCCGTGTCGGCCACCGCGAAGGTGATGGTTTCGTCGGCGTTCTGCCTGGCCGACACCCGGACTTCGCCCTCCGTCGTGAACTTGAGCGCGTTCGAGATGAAGTTGCGCAGGATCTGCGACAGCTTCTTGTCGTCCGTGTACAGGCGAAAGGGCTGCTGCGGTTCGTCGAACACGAGCGTCACGTCCGGATTCGTCAGCACCGGCCGGAACATGCCGCGCAGCGTCGAGAAAAGGTCGACCATCTCGAACCACTCGGGCGAGATGTCCACGCGGCCGGCCTCCACCTTGGCGAGGTCCAGCAGATCGTCGACCATCTCGGCGAACTCGGCCGCGGTGGTCTCGATGAACCGGACCTGCCGTTCCTGCTCGTGGCCGAGCGGGCCGTCCACGCGCTCCAGCAACAACCGCGACAAGGTGCGGATCGACGAGATGGGCGTGCGGAATTCGTGGCTCATGTAGGCCAGGAACCGGCTCTTCAGGTCGGTGGCGCGCTGGAGCTGCTGCGCCTGCTCGTCGAGCTCGGCGTAGAGCGCCACCACGCCGCGGTTGGTTTCGTCGATCTCGGCCTGCAGGGCGTCGATCAGCCGCGCCTGCTCCGCCAGCGCGGCGGTCAGCGCGCGGACGTCGACGGGGCCGTCGGGGCCGTGTTGCGCCATTTCAGACCCGCTTGAGGACGACGACCGTCGCATCGTCGCGACCGCGCGCGTGGTCGCGCAGCAGCCAGCCCGCCACGACGGCGGGATCGCACCGCAGCAGGCCGCCCGCGTCCTTGAGGTTCCAGCGGGTCGTGAGGCCGTCGGAATGCAGGACGATCAGCGCGTGCTCGGGCCAGGCGTAGGGAGCGTCCTGGAGCTTGCGGATCTGGACGCCGAGCGTGCCGTGCTGCGACATCAGCACTCGGTCCTCGATCCCGGAAATCATGCGGCCGGCGATATTGCCCGCCCCGGCGAACAGGACGGTCGCGGCGAGCGCGTCCACCTCGGCGATGGCGACCGCGGCGCCCCGCGTCGCGCGCATCGCGGCGTGCGCGCGCTCGAGCACGGCGCTCGGCGAACCCCGGGCGGCGGCGAACGTGGCCAACGCGGCGCCGGAGGCTTCGGAGGCGGCGGGGCCGTGCCCGAGCCCATCGGCGACGATGACGGCGGCTCTGCCGGCGTCCAGGCGGATGTCCCACGCGTCGCCGCTGATCGTCTCGCCCGACACCGCGAGGCACAGGCCGGCGTATGCGAAATGCGGCGGCGCCTGCGGCCCGCCCGGCGCCGGCGCCCGCGTGCGCGACAGGATCACGGTGCCTTCGCCAACGGCGGAGAACACCGAGAAATCCGTCGACAGCCGCTGCACGGCGCCCAGGCCGTTGCCGGGCGTGCCGCCGCTCGAATACCCGTCACGCAAGCAGCGGCCGACGTCGGCCATGCCCGGGCCGCTGTCCATCGACAAGATGTCGATCCGGCGCTCGCCCGCGGAATCGCGGCAGTCGATCAACAGGCGCCCGGCTTTCGCATGGCGGACCAGGTTCGTGCCGAGTTCGGTCACGATGAGCGCGATGCGCCCGCAGGCCGTCTCGTCGAACGCCCGGTCGGCGGCGATCCGCAGCGCGGCCCGGCGCGCCTCGCCGACCTGGGAGGCATCGGTGACCGCGATGTCGATCGTCGGGATCACGCGCTACTTCCAGCGCGTGACGGTGACACAAGTGCCTTCGCCGACGGCCGTCGCGATGTCGAACTCGTTGACCAGCCGCCGGCTACCGGACAGGCCGACGCCCATGCCCGAACCGGACGTCCAGCCGTCGGTCAGCGCGAGATCGAGGTCCGCGATGCCGGGGCCCTTGTCCTCGAAAGCGAGCTTCAGCCCGGTCTTGAGGCCCTGGGCCACGATTTCCCAGCGCATCTCGCCGCCGCCGCCGTAGACCACGGTGTTGCGCGACAGTTCGCTGGCCGCGGTGATCATCTTGGTCTGATCGACGAGCGAGAACTTGATCTGCTGGGTCAGCCTGCGCACGAGCTGCCGGCTCATGACGATGTCGCTTTCGTTGCGCAGCGCCATCCGCCCGTTGGTCGGCTCAGTCAATTCGACTCCCGTCGCCCGAGCGCAGCAGCCTCATGCCGCGCTCGACGTCGAGCGCCGTGCGCACGCCGTCGAGGGACAGCCCGAGCTCCACCAACGTGATCGCCACCGCGGGCTGCATGCCGACGACGACCGTCGTCGCGTCCAGCACGCGGGCGATGCCCGAGATGCCGGCCAACATCCGGCCGATGAAAGAGTCCACGATCTCGAGCGCCGAGATGTCGATCAGCACCCCATGGGCGCCGGTCTTTTCGATCATGGCCGACAGATCGTCCTGCAGCGCCAGCGCCGTTCGATCCTGCAGGTCGACCTGGATGGTCACGAGCAGGGCCTTGCCCATCTTCAGGATCGGAATGCGTTCCATCGGAGGGCTTTTCAGGCTTTGTCGCGCGTGACGGTGAAGCCGGCTTTCTTCATCGCGAGCCGCAAGGCGTCGGCGAGGGTCGCCTTGGTCGTGACGCCTTGCAAGTCGATGCCCAGGTGGACGATGGTCTGCGCGATCTGCGGGCGGATGCCGCTGATGATGCAGTCCGCGCCCATCAGCCGGATCGCGGTGACCGTCTTGAGCAGGTGCTGCGCGACCAGCGTGTCGACGGTCGGCACGCCGGTGATGTCGATGATGGCCAGCTCCGACCCGGTCTCCACCACGCGCGTCAGCAACGATTCCATCACGAGCTGGGTGCGGCCGGAATCGAGCGTGCCGATCATCGGCACCGCCAGCACGCCGTCCCACAGCTTGACCACCGGCGTCGACAGCTCGAGCAGCTCCTGCTGCTGGCGCTGGATCACCTCCTCGCGCGAGCGCTGGTAGGCGACCATCGTGAAGATGGCCATCTTGTCGATCAGCGTCGATGCCGTCCAGGCCGTGTCGAACGCGCGTCTCGGATCCGCAGCGAAATGCCGCTGGAGCCCGGCGAACAGCGGCTTCTTGATGGCCATCACGAACTGGCTGGTGTCGCCGGCGCTCGCGCCCTGCGCGGCGCGCGATTGGGACAACCCGGACAGCGCGGAACGCAGCGGCGTCCAAGGGGCGTCTTCCAATCGCGCCAGGTCGGCGTCGGCGGCCACGGCCTCGTGCAGCGCGCCCAGCAGTTCGCGCGCATCTTGAAGGCCGGTGCCCGACGAGCCGCCGGCGGACGCCGCCGCGGCCAGCCACGACTTGACGAAGTCTTCGGGCGAAGCCTTCAGCACGGCATCGAATGCGGCGTTCTCTTCTTTCATGCAGATCCTCAGGTCCAAAGCGGGGAGGTCGCGTGCACCGACGGACGGGCAGCGACCAAGCGCATTCTAGGCGCCGGACCCGCCGGAGCCGGCGTCAGTCGCTCGCGCTCGCGCCGGTCAGCCGGCCATCGGCATCGAACTCGCAGCGATAACGGAACGCCCCGGGCTGCATGCCGGGGGCCCGTGCCAGGTGGCCGCTGCCCAGGAGCATCGTGCGGCCCTCGGCGCCGGGCTCGAGCTTGCGGCCGCCGTCGTCGAACACGATGCCGCCGGCACGCGCGTAAACGGTGTGCAGCCGCGTCGCGACGGCGCTCTCGCACGATTGCGGCGAGATCTTGCTGAGGTCGGCGCGCCAGACCGACAACGACGGCGGCGGCCGGGAGTCGATCTCGTGCAGCAACACGCCGGACGCGACGCCGGTGGCTTTGTTGAAGGCGCAGCTGTATTGGAACTCGACGGGCGCGCCGGACCCGCGCCGATAGCGACCGCTGCCTTTGATGTCGACCGCGTCGCCGCCGTCGCCGGCCGCGGCGCGCGCATCGGCGCCGAACTGCAGCCCTTGCACCGGGCCGCCGCGCAGCGCGCGCAGGGAATCGCCGACGGCCGCTTCGCAACCGCCGACGGGGTCGCCGCCGCCATGCGATGCGCCGCGCGCGCTTTGTTCGGGCGCGCCG
>JBEVLR010000178.1:0-5433 GCA_040509075.1 Burkholderiaceae bacterium
CTGGCGCAGGAGATCGCCGCGTTCTGCGCCGATCCGGCGATCGCGAAGGCCGGCCAATGGGAAGCGCGGATCCCGCTCGACGCCGACGCCTTCCCGCAAACGACGCTTTACCTGCAGCTTTCGCAATTCAAGCTCGGGCTTCGCTTCGATTGCGCCGATCCGGGAACGCGCCAACTACTCTGTGACCACAGCTCGTCGTTGGAGCATTCGTTGAAGGAACTGATGCTCGCGTGGAGCGAACCGCGCGACATCGAGATCACGATCTGGTGACGCCTTCCGCGTTCGCCAGCCAGACCAACCGCAGAGAAAGGGCCCAAGGTGCAATTCTCGAACAAATCGGCAAAGTGGACGCACGCCCAGTCGACGACGCCGACCGCCGGCTGGCACGCGCCGCGCCTGCCGCAGATCGATGCCCGCGACGCCCGCCTGGCGCGCCTGTGCAGCGGGCCGATCGGGTCGCGCGTCGCGCAGTGGCTCGGCCGTGACGCGGTGACGCTCAGCCCGTGCGGCGTGGCCACCGAACATCGCTTCGCCAACGCCTCGGTGCTGCGCTTGTCGCATCCGGCCGGCGCGGCCGCCGTCGTTTTCGATCTCGCGGCCTTCCCGGAACTCGCGATGCTCGAGCGCCAGCCCGGCAACGACGCGGAGCCGCGCGACGCGGCCGGCGCGATGCTGCGCAGGACGGTGCTGCGCGCATTGGTGGCGCCGCTGCTCGATCGGCTGTCGTACATCGGCCTGGGCGAGTTCGACGCGCTCGAGCTGGTGCGGGCCGAGGGCGCCGCGCCCGCGCCGAGCGCGCTCGCGCTGCGCGTGACCTGGCGCGCCCGCGGCCACCTGCGCGAGGCCCGCCTCTGGCTGCCGGAGGCGCTGCTGGACGCGATGCTGCTCAGCCTCGAGGCGACGGCCGCCGCGGCCGCGGAGCTGCAGCTGCCCGGGAATTTGCCGACCCTGCGCATCCCTGGCCGCATCCTGCTCGGCGCCCGCACCTTCTCGGCCGCGGCCCTGCAGGCGCTGGAGCCCGGCGACGTCATCCTCAACGTGTCGAGCGCCCGGCTGCTGAGGCCGGGCGGCCAAGACCTCGAACTCGCCCCCTTCTCTTGCCACGCCGCGTGGGGCACGGTCGACCTGATGGGCGTCACGGCGCTCGTGCGGATCGACGGCCACCAACTCACCCTCATGGAGTCCCCAATGATGACCGAAGACACCGCCCTGCAGGAATCCCAGACGCTTCCGGGCCACCCCCTGGGCACCCTGACCGTCGATTCGGCGCTCTCGTCGCTGGACATCCCGATCAGCTTCGAGATCGACACCGTCGCGCTCCAGCTCGGCGAACTCTCGTCGCTGGCGCCCGGCTACGTGCTCGAGCTCGCGCAGCGCGTCGAACAGGTGCCGCTGCGCCTGGTGGCCTACGGCCGCACGGTCGGCAGCGGCGAGCTGGTGGCCGTCGGCGAGCGGCTCGGCGTGCGCATCCTGTCGATCGCCCACCATCGCGCGCACGACGGGCACGCGTCGCATGCGGAGGCCGGCCATGCAGCAGCTGTTCGGTGATTACATCGGGCTGCTGCTCGCCGTCCTGGCGATCAGCCTGCTCCCGTTCATCGCGATGATGGTGACTTCGTACGCGAAGATCGTCGTCGTGCTGGGGCTGCTGCGCAACGCGCTCGGCGTGCAGCAGGTGCCGCCGAACATGGTGCTCAACGGCATCGCGCTCCTCGTGACCATGTACATCATGGCCCCGCTCGGGATCCAGGCGATGACGGCGCTGCAGCAGTCCGGCGGGTCGGGCAACACCTCGGCCCAGGTCGCGGTCGACGTCGCCGGCACCGCGCGCGAGCCGTTCCGCAAGTTCCTGAGCAAGCACGCCGACGAGACCGAGAAGCGCTTCTTCCTGCACTCGGCCGCGGCCATCTGGCCCAAGGACGCCGCCAACCAGCTGCAGAAGGACGATTTCATCGTGCTGGCGCCCGCCTTCACGCTGACGGAGATGACCGACGCGTTCAAGATCGGCTTCCTGCTGTACCTCGCGTTCATCGTCGTCGACCTGATCATCGCCAACATCCTCCTGGCGATGGGCTTGAACCAGGTGACGCCGATCAACATCGCGATCCCGTTCAAGCTGTTGCTGTTCACGGTCATCAGCGGCTGGTCGGTGCTGATCCACGGGCTGGTGCTCTCCTACAAGTGATCGGAGGACAAGATGGATTCAGAAGCCCTGATCCGCCTGACGACGGAGGCGATGCTGCTGTGCATGTACATCTCCATGCCGGTGGTGATCGTCGCCGCGATCGTGGGGTTGCTCGTCTCGTTCCTGCAGGCGATCACGTCCACCCAGGACCAGAACCTCTCGCACGGCGCCAAGCTCATCGCCGTGGTGGTCACGATTTTCGTCGCGGCGCCGATCGCCGGCGCCGCGCTCGTGAACTTCCTGAACCACGTGATGAAGATCGCCATCCCCAGCTGAGGAGGGACTCCCGATGACCAACCCGCTTTCCGGCGGTTTCTCCAACCTCCCGACGGACCCCGCCGCCCTTTCCGCGCTGTCCGACATCACCGAGGAGGCGCTGTCCGCCATCGAGAAGAAGGCGCTGCGGGAAGCGAGGGCGCCGGGCGTGAGCCAGTACCGCGGCACGCTTTTCGGCCTGGGCACCGGCACCTTGCAGAACCGGCTCGCCCGCCAGGCGATGCTGCGGGCGCAGCAGATCCTGCATACCCTGCAGCGGCGCCGGGTCCTGCTCCGCCACAATTCGAGCCGGCGCGCCAACAATGAAAGCGAGGCCGACGAGCCGACCGGCCTGGAGTCCCTCGAGGACGACGAAGTCGAGGCGGTGGCACACGACCGCCGCGACGCGACTTACCAGAACGGCGCCCGGCGCCATCCCCACCAGCCCCATGTGGACCGCCACGGCCGCACCACGCAGAACCGGCGCGGGAACACCAAGCGGAAGAACGGCGCCGTCGGCGCCTCCTCGGACGACGACGACGAGTGGAGCGTCGGCGGCGACGACGACGGCGACGAAGTCGACGAACTGGCGGTCGACGAACAGAGCGGCGCATTCGGGGGCGGCGCCGACGCCGACTCCGGCGACGACGACGGCGATGGGAACGATTTCGACGAAACGGACGTCGCCAAGGGCGGCCGCATCCGCCGCAAGGGGATCGGCATCGAGGCGGTCAGCCGGTCGAAAAAAGCCAAGAAGAAGGCCCGGCCGCGGCTGGACGTCCAGCCCGGCGTGGCGTTCGCGGTCGCTTTGCCGGGGGCCGGCCCGATCCAGAGGCTGGCCGCGACGCTGCCGAGGGACATGAACCCGACGCTGCGCGACGCCAAGCTGCACGACGAATACGCGCGGCTGCACCGGGAACTGCGCGAACGCGCGTCCCGCGACCCGGGCCTGAACTACGCGGCGGGCGTCCACGACATCGAGCGCGACTGGCATTTGATGCTGACGGACTACCCGACGCTGCGGCCCGAGACGCCGGAGGAGATCTGCAACCGGCTGCGCGCGGAGTCGCAGCGTTCCGGGAAGAGGCCGATGCACGACCCGAACCTGCCCGCCCGCACCCGGACTTACAACCTGCTGGCCTACCTGATGCACCTGAACGCCCAGGCGCCCGCCGACGCGCTGCGCCGCAAGATCAAGGTCGACACCCGCACGTCGCTGGGCAACATGAGCCGGCTCAGCGAATTGCTGTCCAAGAACAAGTCCGAAGCCGCGGCCGAGGCCGCGCGGGAGAAGTAGCCGGCGCGGCGCCGGCGCTTCGCCCCCGGGGCTTCCGCTTCGCATCCGTAGAGCAAGGGCGCGCGGCGATCGATAGAGTCGAATCCATCAACGGTAAGTCCGTCAACCCGTTTCAAGAATCCCGCGGAGGCCCGCTCGAACGCGACCCCTCCGCCGACCGAAGGAACCGCTGCCATGAAGCAATTGCGCATCCTCACCGGCGCCCACGCCGGGGCCAAAATCGACCTGCCGACCGGAGACTACCGCATCGGCACCGATCACGACGCCGATGTGCAGCTGACGGATTGGCCCGGCGCCGACGCGTTGCTGACCGTCGACCGCGAAGGCCTGGTCAGCCTGGTGCAGCCCGCCGACAAGGCCGCCGCGGCCGACAAGGCCCAGAAGATCTGGCTCGTCGAGCACGTGCCGATGCCGTTCGACGGCGTCGCGCTGTGCGTGGGCGACAGCGAGACCGCGTGGCCCGACGACGTCGCGCTGCTCGGCACGCTTTACGTCAAGCCCGTGTCCGACGTCTCCTCGCGCCGTCGCCGCGCGGTGGGCATGGCGCTCGCCTTCGCGATGGTCGGCTCGCTGATCGTCGCCGGCAGCGCGCTGGTGATGCCGGGCGCGACCCAGGCGGCGATCGTGACGCCGAAGACCCAGCAGGAAGCGCTGCAGCGCGGGCTCGCCGAGGCCCACATCGACGGGCTGACCGTCACCGCCAACGACGTCGGCCTGCGCGTGACCGGCATGGTGAACACGGCGGCCGAAGACATGCATGTCCGCGAGATGTTCATCCGCCTGCACCTGCCGCACGTCGACCGCGCGTACCACGTCGCCCAGAACGATGTCCGCAGCATCGAGGACGCGCTCGGGCTGGAGGGCGCCCGGGTGGCCTACGTCGGCGACGGCGCGTTCGAGATCAGCGGCACCGTGCGCAGCGAGGCCGCCTTGCGCACGGCGATCAACCGCGTGCGCGCCGACCTGGACAGCAACATCACCGCGTTGCGGGTCTCGAGCGAGATCGCGTTCGCCGACACCTTGCCCAACACGTTCTCCGAAGTGATGTCGGCCGACGAGATCACCTACGGCCAGACCCCCGACGGCGTCAAGCACCTGTATTTGCCGCAACAGCAGTGACCGCGGCGGCCGCCACACAGGCGCACCGCGTCGTCCGCAGATGAAGGAACCGATCCATGTCCGTATACCAACACCTGGACGCCGTGGCCGAAGATTTCCGCGACGTGCGCAACCTGCTCTCCGATCCCAATGCGGGCAGCCGCCTGGACGGGATCGACCAGGCCATCGCGCGCACCGCGGAACTGCTGGGCAACCGGCCGGCGAAGACGGAACTCGAAAAAGACCATCTCGCGACGCTCTATCGAATGATGCTGGCGATGCAGCGTGTGCTGGCCAGCCTGCGTGAACATCACGCCAACGCGAGAACCTGACCGTGGCGGCGCGTCCCATGGACGCCGAGCCGCCGGATGCGATTTCACCGATGCCGCCGACGACGGCGGCGCCGGTTCCCGGGCTGGTCCCGACGCGTGCCCCTGGCGCGTGGGACGGCAAACTTATCGTCTGATCTTCAACTCTCTCTCTCAAAGGAACCATCATGATCTCAGGAGCACTTGCGGCAATGGGCGCGGCAACGGGCGCGATCAGCGCACTCACCGCGGCAGCGGTCCCGATGATTCTCACGATCGCGCAAAACCAG
>JBEVLR010000179.1:0-11824 GCA_040509075.1 Burkholderiaceae bacterium
GGCGATGCGCGCGTCGAGCAGCACGACTGGATCTGGCCGCTGCGCGGCGACTGGATGGCGCGGCTCGACGAAGCGGTCGGCGAACGCGCCGCGGCGGCAGGCGGCGGCGCGCACATCGCGCTCGTCGCCCACAGCGCGGGCTGCCAGCTCGTCGCCGCATGGGCCGCGCGCTCGCGCAAGACGGCGCACGTGCGCGCGGCGCTGCTCGTCGCGCCGCCGGACGTCGACCGCGCCGACCTGCCGCCCCAACTCCACTCGTTCAAGCCGGCCGTGCGCCGGCCGCTGCCGTTCCCGGCCCTCGCCGTCCTCAGCGACGACGATCCCTACTGCACCCCGGGAGAAGGCCTGCGCCTGGCCGCGGATTGGCGCTGCCGCGCGGTCAGCCTCGGCGCGCGCGGCCACTTGAACGCCGATTCCGGCCTCGGCGACTGGCCCGAAGGCCGGCGATTGTTCGCGGAGCTGCTCGCGGACGGATAATCCCGTTCCCATTTCATTCCAGCGCTTCTCATGAAGAAACCTAAGGGCCTCGGCATGGGCCTGGAAGCCCTGCTCGGCCCGAAACTCGACGAAGCGCCGACGTCCGCGGACGGCCCGGCGCCGCCCAGCACGCTGAAGCTCGCGCAGATGCAGGCCGGCAAGTACCAGCCGCGCACGCGGATGGACGAAGGCTCGCTGTACGAGCTCGCCGAAAGCATCCGCAGCCAGGGCATCATGCAGCCGATCCTGGTGCGCCCGATCGCCGGCGCCGGCGCGAAGGCGCAACGCTACGAGATCATCGCCGGCGAACGCCGGTTCCGCGCCGCACGGCTGGCCGGCCTCGACGAAGTGCCTGTGCTGGTGCGGGAAGTCCCCGACGAATCAGCCGCCGTGATGGCGCTGATCGAGAACATCCAGCGCGAAGACCTGAACCCGCTCGAAGAAGCCCAGGGATTGAAACGGCTGGTCGACGAATTCGGACTCACCCACGAACAAGCCGCGCAGTCGGTCGGACGTTCGCGCAGCGCCGCCAGCAACCTGCTGCGGCTGCTGAACCTCGCCGCGCCGGTGCAGCAGATGCTGATGGCGGGCGACCTCGACATGGGCCACGCGCGCGCGCTGCTCGCGCTCGATCCGGCCGCGCAGATCCTCAGCGCGACCGAGATCGTCGCGAGGAAGCTGTCGGTGCGCGATGCCGAGAAGCTGGTCGCGCGCCGCCAGGATGGCGAAGGCCCGGCTTCGGCGCGGCGCGCGAAGAGGGAAAAGCCGGGCGACATCGCCCGCCTCGAAGAACAGCTCGCCGACCGCCTCGCCGCCGTGGTCGAGATCCGCATGTTGAAGAAGACGCGCCACGGCGAATCGGGCGAGATCGCCGTGTCGTTCGGTTCGCTCGACGAACTCAACGGGCTGCTCGAACGCCTGGGCGTCGACGAAGAGCGCTGAGTTCCACCGCCGCCTCGAACGACGTGCGGCGGCAAACACGGCACTTATGCCTGATCGTGCCGCCCGCGCGTGGAAAGAATCCGACATCGAGGTTGAAATGTGGGCGCAGAAAGGACAAGATGAAACCGGAACGGCGCCTTATTCGACCATTCGGTAATCACGGGGTCGGCGCACGCTGTACCCTACGGATCCGTAGTTCCCGAACCCGCTGACCGGAACGCTCTGATGGCGCCTCGACTCCCCGCGACGTACCTCGACGTACGACCGATCGGGACAGTCCGGACTCCATCAAAACATTCCAGATGCAAGCGCCAGGCCCGTCCAGGAACCCATCCTGGATCGGCGCTCGCGTTGTCATTCAGCCAGGAGGTTCGCCATGGACGTGATCAGCCAGTTCGCAGCCCGCTACGAACGCACCCGCGAGGAAGAGCTCTCGCTCGAAGACTACCTGGCGGAGTGCAAGCGCAACCCCCTGGCCTACGCCACGGCGCCGGAGCGCATGCTCAAGGCCATCGGCGAACCGCAATCGATCGACACGCGCAACGACCCGCGCATGTCGCGCCTGTTCGCCAACAAGGTGATCAAGATCTATCCCGCCTTCGCCGAGTTCTACGGCATGGAAGACGCGATCGAGCAAGTCGTCTCCTACTTCCGGCACGCCGCGCAGGGCCTGGAGGAAAAGAAGCAGATCCTCTACCTGCTGGGCCCGGTCGGCGGCGGCAAGAGCTCGATCGCCGAGCGCCTGAAATCGTTGATGGAGATGGTGCCGTTCTACGCGCTGAAGGACTCGCCGGTCAATGAATCGCCGCTGGGCCTGTTCAATGCGGCCGAAGACGGCTCGGTGCTGGAAACCGAGTACGGCATCCCGCGCCGCTACCTGAACCGGGTGATGTCGCCGTGGGCCGTGAAGCGGCTCGAGGAATTCGGCGGGGACATCCGCAAATTCAAGGTCGTCAAGCGCCGCCCGTCCATCCTGAAACAGGTCGGCATCAGCAAGACCGAACCGGGCGACGAGAACAACCAGGACATCTCGTCGCTGGTCGGCAAGGTCGACATCCGCAAGCTCGAGAACTTCGCGCAGGACGATCCCGACGCGTACAGCTATTCCGGCGGCCTGTGCCTCGCGAACCAGGGGCTGCTGGAATTCGTCGAGATGTTCAAGGCGCCGATCAAGGTGCTGCACCCGCTGCTGACCGCGACGCAGGAGGGCAATTTCAAGGGCACCGAAGGCTTCGGCGCGATCCCGTTCGACGGCATCGTGCTGGCCCACTCCAACGAGAGCGAGTGGAAGACCTTCCGCAACAACAAGAACAACGAAGCGTTCCTGGACCGGATCTACATCGTCAAGGTGCCGTACTGCCTGCGCGTCAGCGAGGAAGTGAAGATCTACGAGAAGCTGATCCGCGGCTCGTCGCTGTCGGAGGCGACTTGCGCGCCGGGCACGTTGAAGATCATGGCGCAGTTCGCGATGCTGACCCGGCTGAAGGAGCCCGAGAATTCGTCGCTGTACTCGAAGATGCAGATCTACGACGGCGAGAACCTGAAGGACACCGACCCGCGCGCGAAGAGCTACCAGGAATACCGCGACTACGCGGGCGTCGACGAGGGCATGAGCGGGATCTCGACGCGCTTCGCTTACAAGATCCTGTCCAAGGTCTTCAACTTCGACAGCCAGGAAGTCGCCGCCAATCCGGTGCACCTGATGTACGTGCTCGAACAGCAGATCGAGCGCGAGCAGTTCCCGGCGGAGACCGAGCAGAAATACGTGTCGTTCATCAAGGAGAACCTGGCGCCGCGCTACGCCGAGTTCATCGGCAAGGAGATCCAGACCGCCTATCTCGAAAGCTATTCGGAATACGGCCAGAACATCTTCGACCGCTATGTCACCTACGCCGACTACTGGATCCAGGATCAGGAATACCGCGACACCGACACCGGGGAAGTCTTCGACCGCAGCGCGCTGAACGGCGAGCTCGAGAAGATCGAGAAGCCTGCGGGCATCTCCAACCCGAAGGATTTCCGCAACGAGATCGTCAACTTCGTGCTGCGCGCGCGAGCCCAGAACGCCGGCAAGAACCCGCTGTGGACGAGCTACGAGAAACTGCGCGTGGTGATCGAGAAGAAGATGTTCTCGAACACCGAGGAGCTGCTGCCCGTCATCAGCTTCAACGCGAAAGCGAGCGCCGACGAGGCGCGCAAGCACGAAGACTTCGTCAACCGGATGGTGCAGAAGGGCTACACGCCCAAGCAGGTCAGGCTCCTGTGCGAGTGGTATCTCCGCGTCCGCAAGAGTTCTTGAAGACCTTGCAGGCATTCCGAATCAAGCAGAGCCGCCGCTCATGAGCCCCAAGTCGCCGGCGCTGCCGCTCGAATGCCTCGCGGGAAGTCCAAGGGAGCGCTGGATCCGGCTCCGACGGGCCAGTTGCGGCCGGCCCCTCCGGGGGGCGGCGAGCGCCAGCGAGCGTGGGGGCTAACATGTTGCAAATCATTGATCGGCGGCTGTCGGGCAAGAACAAGTCGGTCGGGAATCGCGAGCGCTTCCTGCGCCGCCACAAGGCGCAGATCCGCGAGGCGGTGCGCCGCGCCGTCGATCACCGCGGCATTCGCGACCTCGAACAAGGCGAAGACGTCCACATCCCCAAACGGGACCTGAAGGAGCCGGTGTTCGGCCACGGCCAGGGCGGCCGGCGCGAGACGGTGCATCCCGGCAACAGCGAGTACGTCACCGGCGACCGCGTGAAGCGGCCTGACGGCGGGGGCGGCGGCAGCGGCGGCGGCCAGGCGAGCGACTCCGGGGAGGGCGACGACGATTTCGTGTTCCACCTCACCAAGGAAGAGTTCATGCAGGCGTTTTTCGACGACCTCGCATTGCCCAACCTGACGCGCACGCAACTCGCCGAGATTCCCGAATACAAATCGCACCGCGCGGGCTTCGTCAACGACGGCACGCCCAGCAACCTGAGCATCGTGCGATCGATGCGCGGCGCGCTCGGCCGGCGCATCGCGCTCAGCGCCGACAGCCGCCAGGAACTGCGGGAGGCCGAAGAAGCGCTGGAGCTGCTCAACAGGCAAGGCGCCGGGGATGCGGTCACGCTCAAGCACAAGGCCGACCTGCTCGAACGGATCAAGTTCCTGCACGGGCGGATCGCGCGCGTGCCTTTCCTCGATCCGCTGGACCTGAAATTCCGCAACCGCGTCCGCGTGCCGGAGCCCACCACGCGTGCGGTGATGTTCTGCCTGATGGACGTATCGGGCTCGATGGACGAATCGCGCAAAGACCTCGCCAAGCGCTTCTTCATCCTGCTTTACCTGTTCCTGACCCGCCACTACGACAAGATCGACGTGGTCTTCATCCGCCATCACACGCAGGCGGCCGAGGTCGACGAGGAGAATTTCTTCCACGCCACCGAGACCGGGGGAACCGTCGTCTCCAGCGCGCTGGTGCTGATGGACGAGATCATCCGCGCGCGCTATCCGGGCAACGAGTGGAACATCTACGGCGCCCAGGCCAGCGATGGCGACAACTGGCACCACGACAGCGGCCGCTGCCGCGAGCTGCTGGTCGACAAGATCCTGCCCAAATGCCGCTATTTCGCCTACGTGCAAGTGGCCGAACCCGAGCAGAACCTGTGGGAGGAATACCAGCGGCTCGTCAATGAAGTCCCGCACTTCGCGATGCGCAAGGCCATCGAGGCCTCGCAGATCTACCCGGTGTTCCGCGATCTGTTCCGCAAGGAAGGGGCGCCGGCATGATCGCGGAGGCTTCCCGATGAACGCCGCCCGGCCGCCCGAAGGCGCCCGCACCGTGGTGCGCCAGCACGGAGATCCCTTATGAACACGGAAAATCGTCGCGCGGCCGGACGCCATGCGGGCGCCGACGAAACCGGCGGCGGCCGCCGCCAGGGTCCGCCCATCGAGATCGCGCCGCTTCGGGAACGGCCGTCCCAGCCGCTGCCCTCGCCGAGCGACTGGACGTTCGACATGATCGAGCAGTATCACCAGGTGATCCGCGAGACCGCCGGTCGCTTCGGGCTCGACACCTACCCGAACCAGCTCGAGATCATCACGTCCGAACAGATGATGGACGCCTACGCCAGCGTCGGCATGCCGGTGAACTACCGGCACTGGAGCTACGGCAAGGAGTTCATCTCCACCGAAAAGAATTGCAAGCGCGGGCAGATGGGGCTCGCCTACGAGATCGTCATCAATTCCGATCCGTGCATCTCCTACCTGATGGAGGAGAACACGATGGCGATGCAGGCGCTCGTCATCGCGCACGCGGCCTATGGCCACAACAGCTTCTTCAAGAACAACTACCTGTTCCGGATGTGGACGGACGCGTCGTCGATCATCGACTATCTCGTCTACTCGAAGAACTACGTCGCCGAATGCGAAAGCCGCCATGGGCTCGAAGCCGTCGAGGAGCTGCTCGATTCGTGCCATGCGCTGATGAACCACGGCGTCGACCGCTACCGCCGGCCGAGCAGGCTCTCCCTCGCCCAGGAGCAGGCGGCGCGGGCCGAGCGCGAAGCCTATGCGCAGCTGCAGGTCAACGACCTGTGGCGGACGCTGCCGCGCCGCAGCGACCGTGACGACACCACGGCCCCCGAACGCCGCTTCCCCGAAGAGCCGCAGGAGAACCTGCTGTACTTCATCGAGAAAAACGCGCCCCTGCTGGAGCCGTGGCAACGCGAGATCGTGCGCATCGTGCGCAAGATCGCGCAGTATTTCTATCCCCAGCGCCAGACCCAGGTGATGAACGAAGGCTGGGCCACGTTCTGGCATCACCGCCTGTTGAACCAGATGTACGACGACGGCTACCTGTCCGACGGCATGATGATCGAGTGGCTCAAGTCGCACACCAACGTGATCGCGCAGCCGCCCGTCACGTCGCGCCATTACTCCGGCATCAATCCGTACGCGCTGGGCTTCGCGATGTACACCGACATCAAGCGCATCTGCGAGGCCCCAAACGAGGAGGATCGCCGCTGGTTTCCCGATTTCGCCGGCACCGCATGGCTGCCGACGATCGACCATGCGATGCGCAACTTCAAGGACGAGAGCTTCATCGGCCAGTACCTGTCGCCGAAACTGATGCGCGATTTCCGCTTGTTCGCGGTCGTCGACGACGAAAAGGACAGCGAGCTCCAAATCTCCGCGATCCATGACGACAACGGCTATCGCGCGCTGCGCGAATCGTTGTCGCGCCAGTACGACCTCGGCTCGCGCGAACCCAATATCCAGGTCTGGAACGTGAACCTGCGCGGCGACCGCTCGCTGACATTGCGCCACGCGCAACACAACGATCGCCCCCTGCACGAGACCTCGCACGAGGTGCTCAAGCACGTCGCCCGGCTGTGGGGCTTCGACGTCCACCTCGAAAGCGTCAACGGCAAGGGCGACACGACGCGTCGTTGGTCGGTGTCGCCATCGAAGGCTTGACGGGCGCGGTCGGTGCGGCCGGTTCGGCTTGCGACAGGGTCCATGGCCCTGGTCGGCGGATGAACCGCCGGTTTTACACTCCCCTCATGGCCAACCGACTCTCACAAATCGCGACCCGCACCGGTGACGACGGCACGACCGGGCTGGGCGACGGCACGCGCGTGCCCAAGAGCCACCGCCGCATCGGCGCGATGGGCGATGTCGACGAGCTCAATTCGCATCTCGGCGTCCTGCTGGCCGAGCCACTGCCCGACGATGTGCGCGGGCTGCTGGTGACGATCCAGCACGAGCTGTTCAACCTTGGCGGAGAGCTGTCGATCCCGGGCTACACGCTGTTGAAGGACGACGCGGTGGCCGCGCTCGACGCGGCGCTCGCGCGGCACAACGCGGCGCTGCCGCGGTTGGCGGAATTCATCTTGCCGGCCGGCACGCGCAGCGCGGCGCTGGCGCACGTCGCGCGCGCGGTGGCGCGGCGCGCGGAACGCGCCGTCGTGACGCTGGCGGAGGGCGAGGCGGTCAACTCCGCGCCGCGGCTTTTCCTGAACCGGCTGTCCGACCTGCTGTTCGTGCTCGCGCGCGTGCTCAATCGCGCGAATCTGGACGGCCTCGGAGGCGACGACGTGTACTGGCAGAGCGCGAAACTGGCGCGCCACCTCGACCCCGGCGTCGCCTGACGGGCCGCCGTCGCGGTCAGCGGCCGGCGTTGCGCCGCGCCGTGACGGCATCGCTGAGCACGTCGAGCATGCCCAGCGAATCATCCCATCCGATGCAGGCGTCGGTGATGCTCTTGCCGTATTCGAGCGTCGCGGGGTCGTCCTGGCCCGGCGTGAATTTCTGCGCGCCGGCGTTCAGGTGGCTCTCGACCATCACGCCGAAGATGCAGCGGTCGCCGCCGGCCATCTGCGCGCCGACGGCGCGCGCGACATCGAGCTGGCGCTCGAACTTCTTCTCGCTGTTCGCGTGGCTGAAGTCCACCATCAACCTGCAGTCGAGCTTGGACGATTCCAGCTCGCGGCAGGCGGCCGCCACGCTCGCCGCATCGTAGTTCGGCGCTTTGCCGCCGCGAAGGATCACGTGGCAATCCTTGTTGCCTTTGGTCTCGACGATCGCGACTTGGCCGTTCTTGTGCACCGACAGGAAATGATGCGGGCGCGCCGCGGCCTGGATCGCATCGATCGCGATCTTGAGGTTGCCGTCCGTGCCGTTCTTGAAACCCACCGGCGCCGACAGCCCCGAGGCGAGCTCGCGGTGCACCTGGCTTTCGGTCGTGCGAGCGCCGATCGCGCCCCAGCTGATCAGGTCGCCGATGTACTGCGGCGAGATCACATCGAGGAATTCGCCGGCGGCGGGCACGCCCAGTCGGTTGATGTCGACCAGCAACTGGCGCGCGATGCGCAGGCCTTCGTGGATGCGGTAGCTCTCGTCCAGGTACGGGTCGTTGATCAGGCCCTTCCAGCCGACGGTGGTGCGCGGCTTCTCGAAATAGACGCGCATCACGATCTCCAGCGTCCCGGCGTGCTTCGCGCGCTGCTCCTTGAGCTTGCGGGCGTAATCCATCGCCGCCTGAGGGTCGTGGATCGAACAGGGGCCGATGACCACCAGCAGGCGATCGTCCGCCCCCGACAGGATCTTGCGCACCGCCGCGCGGGTGTCGCCGACCAGCGCCTCGATCGGCGTGCCCGCGATCGGGAAGAAGCGGATCAAGTGTTCAGGCGGCGGCAGCGGCGTGACGGCGGCGATGCGCTGGTCATCGGTATCGCTCGTTCGCTCGTTCGGCGACAAGCCTTGGCCATCCCCGGATTGCGGCTTCATGTTCATCATCGGTCTACTCCAGTTTCTTTCGCCGGCAGTCGCCGGTTTTGCCTGCGCACCGGCGAAAAAAAACCGCCGGGTGGGCCGGCGGTCTTTCGAAGGTCTCGTCTGCTCAACTGCGCGCGATCGCTTCTCCAGCCACCTGACGGGGCGAGAACCAAAAGATCGCAAAAAAGAAACGGGACGCGTTCATGGGAGCCTGAGTGTAACACACCATGCCCATCCCCGCCGCCGCCGGCGCCGAACCGTCGGCACGAGGTTCCAGGGAGGGAGAGATCCGGCCATGCCGGTCTCGATGCGGCCGGCCCCTCGGGGCAGGAAGCGCCAGCGCCGTGGGGCCGTCATTCCCCCGCCGCCGGCGCCGAACCGTCGGCACGAGGTTCAAGGGAGGGAGAGATCCGGCTATGCCGGTCTCAAACCGGCCGGCCCCTCGGAGGCAGGGAGCGCCAGCGACCGTGGGGCCGTCATTTCATGCCGTTCCGCCGACGACCAGCCCGTCGATGCGCAACGTCGGCTGACCGACCCCGACCGGCACGCTCTGTCCGTCCTTGCCGCAGACGCCCACGCCCGAATCGAGTTCCAGGTCGTTGCCGATCATCGAGATGCGCGTCAACGCGTCCGGGCCGTTGCCGATCAGCGTCGCGCCCTTGACCGGATAAAGGATCTTGCCGCGTTCGACCCAGTAGGCTTCGCTCGCGGAAAACACGAACTTCCCGCTGGTGATGTCGACCTGGCCGCCGCCGAAGTTGGTGGCGTACAGGCCGCGCTCGATCGATGCGACGATCTCTTCCTTCGGCCTGTCTCCGGCCAGCATGTAGGTGTTGGTCATGCGGGGCATCGGCGCGTGCGCGTAGCTTTCGCGCCGGCCGTTGCCGGTGGGCTTGACGCCCATCAGGCGCGCGTTCATCGAATCCTGGATGTAGCCGCGCAGGATGCCGTCCTCGATCAGCACGTTGCGCTGGCTGGCGTTGCCTTCGTCGTCGACGTTGAGCGAGCCGCGGCGGTCGGCGATCGTGCCGTCGTCGAGCACCGTCACGCCCTTGGCCGCGACGCGCGTGCCGATGCGGCCCGCGAACGTGCTGGAACCCTTGCGGTTGAAATCGCCTTCGAGCCCATGGCCGACGGCCTCGTGCAGCAGCACGCCGGGCCAGCCCGGCCCGAGCACGACGGTCATCTCGCCGGCCGGCACGGGGCGCGATTCCAGATTGACCAACGCGGCGTTGACCGCCTGGTCGACATACCTGGACAACATGTCCTCGCTGAAGTAGCCGAGACCGAACCGGCCGCCACCGCCGCCCGACCCCGTCTCGCGGCGCCCGTTCTGTTCGGCGATCACGGTGATCGACAAGCGCACCAGGGGGCGCACGTCGGCGGCGCGCGTGCCGTCGGCGCGCGCGATCAGCACCACGTCGTGCTCGGCGGCGAGGCCGGCCATGACCTGCACGATGCGCGGGTCGCGCGCACGCGCCATCTTCTCGATGCGTTCCAGCAGCGCCACCTTCTGGGTGCTGTCGAGCGTCGCGATCGGGTCGGCGACGCCGTAGAGCACGCGGCTCGGCGAGATCCGCGTCTTCGTCTGCAGCTTCACGCGCCGGCTCTGGCCCGCGGAAGCGATCGCGCGCACCGTGCGGGCGGCGTCCATCAGCGACGCGGCCGAAATGTCGTCCGAGTAGGCGAAGGCGGTCTTCTCGCCGGCCACGGCCCGCACGCCGACCCCCTGGTCGATCGAGAAGCTGCCGCTCTTGACGATGCCTTCCTCGAGGCTCCAGCCTTCGTGGCGCGTCGTCTGGAAATACAGATCGGCGTCGTCGATGCGGTGTTCGCCCATCGCGGCCAGCGTGGCGGCCAGCATGCTTTCGGTCAGGCCGAACGGGTCGAGCAGCATGCTCTGCGCCACCGCCAGGCGTTCGATCGTAGGTTCGCGTGTGATCAAGGCAGACTCCGGGTTTGCTGTAGCGTGGAGTCTGACATGTCCGGGTGCGGTCTGCACGCCGCTCCCGCCCGGCCGGTGCCGCGAGATTCACGGACCAGGCGCCCGCGGCCGGCCGTCGGGGCGCTACGGCACCGGATCGCCTGCCCCGTCCGGCTCCGCCCCCCGCCAGGCGAGCGCCTGCGCATAGAGGCGCTTGCGCGGCACGCCCGACAGCTCGGCGGCGATCGCGCAGGCCTGCTTCAGCGGCAGCTCGCGCAACAGCACGCGCAGCGTCTGCTGGGCGGCGGGCGGCAGTGCGTCGTCCGGCGCCGATCGGGCGGCCGCATGCAGCACGAGCACGAACTCGCCGCGCCGATGGTGGGCGTCCGCGGCCAGCCACGCCGAGAGCTCGCCCACGTCCAGCGTCGCCACCTGCTCGAACTGCTTCGTCAACTCGCGGCAAATGGTGATGCGGCGCGGCGGATCTTGTCCGGGCGCGGCAAGCACCTCGTCGATCGCCGCGGCGAGCGCTTCGATCCGGTGCGGCGCCTCGAAGAAGACGACCGATCGGCGCGCGTCGCGCCAGCGCGCGAGCTCGGTGGCGCGCTCCTGGGCCTTGCTGGACAGGAATCCGGCGAACGAGAAACCATGCGATTGAGCGTCGCCGGCGACGCTCAATGCGGCCAGCACGCTGCTGGCGCCGGGCAGCGGCATCACGCGGTGACCGGCCGCGGCGGCCGCCTGCACCAGCAGCGCGCCCGGGTCGGACACGGCCGGCGTGCCCGCATCGCTGACATAGGCGACGCGATCGCCGGCGGCGAGCCGCGCGCACACCCGCACGGCGCCGCCGCGCTCGTTGTGCTCGTGCAGCGCCAACAGCGGCTTTTCCAAGCCGAAATGCCGCAGGAAGGCGCCGCTCGTCCGCGTATCCTCGCAACAGACCACATCGGCCAAGGCCAGCGCATGCAGCGCGCGCAGGCCGATGTCGGCCAGATTGCCGATCGGCGTGGCGACCACGTAAAGGCAGCCGCGCGGATAGTCCTGCGCACCGGCAACCGCCGCGGCGATCTGCAAGGTATGGCGCAACCCGATCGTCGTCGGCGGCGGCAAGTTTTCGGACACGATAGTGAAGGCCTCGGTTGATCAGGAAGAACACGCGCTCGATCCGTGCGCCCGCGTCCATGCCCGCGGAAGGCCCGCGGCAAGCCCTCTCCCCGCGAGCGGCGCCTGCCGGCGCGG
>JBEVLR010000180.1:0-6078 GCA_040509075.1 Burkholderiaceae bacterium
CCGCGGACGCCGATGCGCCGTGCGGCCGCTGCACCGCCTGCCACCTGCTGGCCACGAACAGCCATCCCGATTTCCGCGCGCTGCTGCCCGAGCTGACCCAGGTCGAGCTGGGCTGGAGCGTCGGCGGCGGCGACGCGCCCGAGGCCGGCGACGGCGAAGGCAAGGCGAAGAAGAAGCCGAGCCGCGAGATCAGGATCGAGGCCGTGCGCGACGCGATCGCGTGGACCCAGAAAAGCTCGTCGCGCGGACGCGCCAAGGTGCTGCTGCTGTTTCCGGCCGACGCGATGAACCTCGTCGCGTCGAACGCGCTGCTGAAGACGCTGGAGGAGCCGCCCCAGGGCGTGCGCCTGCTGCTGGTGGCCGAGGACGCCGAGCGCCTGCTGCCGACGCTGCGCAGCCGCTGCCAGCGCCTCGCGTTCGCCGGTCCGACCCCGGCACAGGCGCTGGCCTGGCTGGAGTCGCAGGGCGTCGCCAACGCGCCGGTGCTGCTGGCCGCGGCCGGCGGCCACCCGCTGGGCGCGCGTCGGTTGGTCGCCGACGGCTTCGATGCCGAGTCCTGGCTCGCCGTGCCGCGGCAAGCGGCGCAGGGCAAATGGACGCCGCCCGCCGCCCTGTCGCTGCCGCGCCTGCGCGAGGTGCTGCAGAAGCTGTGCCATGACGCGATGGCGCAGGCGGCCGGCGCCGAGCCCCGTTTCTTTTCGGCGCAAAGCATGCCTGGCCCCGCCTCCTGGGCCAAGCTGGCCGATTGGTCGCGGTCGCTGGCCCGCCTCGCGCGCCACGACGAACATCCGTTCAACGCGCCGCTGATCCTCGACAGCTTGATGGCCGAAGCGCGCGCCGTCTGGGCGCCCCCGCGCGGCGGCCGCATGGCGTGAGGCGGCCTGGCAGGGCGGCCGGCGTCGGGCGAAGCCGCGCGATCCGGCCCGGAGGGGCTTGCGCGGTGCGGTGCGCGCCACCGCCTTCCCGGCGAAGCTCGCTACACTAGCGCGATCCGATTCCAGGCCCATCATGTCCGACGCCGACCGCAACTCCGTGATGCCTTCCCCGCCGCCGGTTTCCGCGCGGCCCAGCGTCATCCAGCTGGTGTTCCGCGAAAAGGGCGCGCTGTATGCGGCCTACATGCCCATCTTCGCCGAGGGCGGTCTGTTCGTGCCCACTACGCGCGATTACCAGCTCGGCGACGACATCTACCTCCTGCTGACCCTGCCCGGCGACCCGCAGCGCTATCCCGTGGCCGGCAAGGT
Organism: Burkholderiaceae bacterium; assembly: GCA_040509075.1. Taxonomy (GTDB): domain Bacteria; phylum Pseudomonadota; class Gammaproteobacteria; order Burkholderiales; family Burkholderiaceae_C; genus Scleromatobacter. The sequence goes on from JBEVLR010000180.1 coordinate 1,245, forward strand.
CGGCTGGATCACGCCCGCCAATGCCCCGGGCGGCCGCACGCAAGGCGTGGGCGTCCGCTTCCCGCAGGACGAAAAGACGCGGCTGCTCAAGTTGCGCATCGAGGAAGTGCTGGGCACGTCGATCTCGTCGTCCAAGCCCACGCAGACGATCTGATCCGGCCGCCGGCCACGCGCGGGCCGCGGCCGGTTCCGTCCCCGGCGCTTCTTCCGGGTCGAGTTTTCCCGTCAGGCCCATGCAGCTCCCATGTACGTCGATTCCCATTGCCATCTCGCCTCCCCCGAACTGAGCGGCCGGCTTCCCGCCATCCTCGCGGACATGCGCGCGGCCGATGTCGGGGGCGCGCTGTGCATCTGCACGTCCATGGAGGAATTCGAGCGCGTGCACGCGCTGGCGACGGCGCATGGCCATCTGTGGGCCAGCGTGGGCGTGCATCCCGATACCGAGGGCACGGCCGAGCCCGACGTCGACACGCTGTGCGCCTGGGCGCGACGCCCGCGCGTCGTCGCGATCGGCGAGACGGGGCTCGACTATTTCCGCCTCGCCGGCCGCACCGTCGCCGACATGGAGTGGCAGCGCGAGCGATTCCGCGTCCATATCCGCGCCGGCCGCCGCGTCGACCTGCCGCTGGTGATCCATACCCGCAACGCGAGCGACGACACGCTGGCGGTGCTGCGCGACGAGGGCGCGGGCGGGTCGCGCGGCGTCTTCCATTGCTTCACCGAGTCGGCCGCGGTGGCGCGCGCGGCGCTGGACTTGGGCTTCTACATCTCGTTTTCCGGCATCCTGACGTTCAAGACCGCCGCCGAACTGCGCGAGGTGGCGCGTTTCGTGCCGCTCGACCGCTGCCTGATCGAGACCGACAGCCCGTATCTGGCGCCGGTGCCGCATCGCGGCAAGACGAACACGCCGGCCTGGGTGCCGCACGTCGCGCATATGATCGCGGAGCTGAAGGGGCTGTCGTCCGCGCAGGTCGCCGACGCGACGCGGTCGAACTTCGAGCAGCTGTTTCGTGTGACCGTGCCGGAGCCGGCCTGACCGGCCCCGCATCCTCGACGGGAGTGCCATGCCATCGACCCACCGGACGAATCCGATCGCCATCTCCATCGTCGGGGCGCTGCTCGTCGCGCTCGCGGCCTCGCCGACGCGAACCTCGGCGGCCGCGGCCGGCGATTACGACGAGTTCTTCCACGACGTCGAGATCGATTACGCGGGCGGCGCCGCGGACCTGATCTCGAAAGGTTTCGATCCGAACACCCGCAATGCGAAGGATCAGCCGGCGCTGACCGTCGCGCTGCTGGGCAAGTCGCTGAAGGTGGCCAAGGTGCTGTGGGAGGCGCCGGGCATCCAGATCGACGCGCGCAACAAGGCCGACGAGACGCCGCTGATGATGGCCGCGCTCAAGGGCGAGGCCGATGCCGCCGCGGCGCTGGTCGCCCGCGGCGCCTCGGTGCGCAAGGACGGCTGGTCGCCGCTGCATTACGCGACGACGGGCGGCAACGCCGCGATCGTGAAGTTGCTCGTCGCGCATGGCGCGCCGGTCGACGCGCGTTCGCCCAACGCGACGACGCCGCTGATGATGGCGGCCATGTACGGCAGCGAAGGCGCCGTCGATGCGCTGCTGGCCGGGGGCGCCGACCGGTCCCTGAAGAACGACGAGGGCCTGGACGCCGCGGCTTTCGCGGCGAAAGCCGGGCGCGACAAGCTGGCGCTGCGGCTGAAGGCGGAGAACGCCGCCCGCTGAGCGCCGCGCCCGCTGCGGTGCGTGCCGGCGCCCGACGGCGTCCGGTCGGAGGAAACGCCCCGGCGCCCGCGCGGCCGGCAAAAAGACCCGACGTTCGTGTAAGAAGTTTGCCGACAAGCGGTCTGGCGCGGGGACGACTGTCGGATCGAGGAGCGCGGCCCTAGAGTTCAGTCCATGGAAACGAGGCCGGATGTCCGGCTTTCGTCCACGAACCACCAGGAGCCGTGATGCGCGAAGCCCCGAATCTCTCGAATCCTTTCGTCATGATGACCGACCCGGAGATGATCCTGGCGGCCGTGGAACGCTCGGAGCGCCTGAACCTGCTCAACCGCCGGGTCTATCGGCCTCTCGATCGTCCGCTGATCCCCAAGGTCGGCGCGAAGGACGTCGCCGAATTCGATCGCGAGATCGATGACACGCCGATCGAGGAAGCCTCGATCGAAGAAGCTTCGATCGAAGAAGCCGCGCCGGACGAAGGCGGGTTCTGAGCATCCCCGGGCGGCGTTGCCGCCGCCTTCGGGAACGGTCGAGTCGAGTGGCCGCAGCCGCATCGATTCAAAGAGGCTGCGCACCGCCGGCCGGGCGCCCGCCGAAATTCAGCTTTCCCAGGACGACATGTCGCGCCGCCGCGCCGCCGGCGCGATGCAGGCGAAACGATGGGCGCCGCGGAGCGGCTCCGCGGTCGCTCCCGACGCGGCCTCGCCGGCCCCTTCAGGCTCGGCCAGAAGCGGCGGCACGGCGTCCCGGCACGCCGGCATCGAGATCGGACAGCGCGGATGGAACGCGCAGCCCGGCGGCGGCGCGAACGGTGACGGCAATTCGCCGCCCAGGATGATGCGGCGGCCGCCGCGCGCCGCCTTCGCCGGATCGGCGATCGGCGTGGCCGACAGCAGCGAACGCGTGTAAGGATGCTGCGGCGCGCCGAACAGCGCCGCGCAAGGGCCGTGCTCGACGGTGCGTCCCAGGTACATCACCAGCACGTCGTCGGCGATGTGGCGCACGACCGCCAGGTCATGCGAGATGAACACGTACGCGAGCCCGAACTCCCGCTGCAGGTCGGCCAGGAGGTTCAACACCTGCGCGCGGATCGACACGTCGAGCGCCGACACCGGCTCGTCGAGCACCAGCACTTTCGGCCGCAGCATCAGCGCGCGCGCGATCGCGACGCGTTGGCGCTGGCCGCCCGAGAACATGTGCGGGTAGCGCCCGTGGAATTCCGGGCGCAGGCCGACGCGGGCCATCATGTCGCGCGCCGCCGCGGCGCGGTCCGCGGCGCCCATCGGGGTGTTGACCTGCAGCGGTTCCTCGAGCGCCGCGCCCACCGTCTGGCGCGGATTGAGCGAACCGTAGGGATTCTGGAACACGATCTGCACGTCGCGCCGGAGCGCCTTGCGCTGCGCCGCGCCCGCCGTGCCCATGTCGACGCCGCCCAGGCGCAGCGAGCCCGCGCTCGGCGCCTCGATCATCGTCAGCACGCGCGCCAGCGTGGATTTCCCGCAGCCGGATTCGCCGACCACGGCCAGCGTGCGGCCGGCCCGCAGCGTGAACGACACGCCGTTCAACGCCCGCACGACCGACCGCTTCGCGAACAGGCCGCGCCGCACTTCGTAATCGCGGCGCAGGCCGTCGGCTTCCATGACCACCGCGCCGGGCGAAATCGCCGCAAGCGTCGCATCCATGCGAATCGGCTCGCCATCCTTCGCGGTCGCTTGCTCGGCCATGCTTGTCCTCGGGGTTGGCGGCGCGGATGTCCATCGGCGCGGAATCATCGTCCATCTTAAGCAGCGCACGATGCCGTGCGCCGCGGATCGCGGTCATTCATCGAACTCGCGGCGCGGCGCGGCGCGGCCGTCAGCACTCGACGATGTTCACCGCCAACCCGCCGCGCGCTGTCTCCTTGTACTTGGTCTGCATGTCGGCCCCGGTCTCGCGCATCGTCTTGATGACTTTGTCGAGGCTGACGCGGTGCGTGCCGTCGCCGCGCAGCGCCATGCGGGCGGCGTTGATGGCCTTGACGGACGCGATCGCGTTGCGCTCGATGCACGGGATCTGGACGAGGCCGCCGACCGGGTCGCAGGTCAGGCCCAGATGATGTTCCATGCCGATCTCGGCGGCGTTTTCGACCTGGGCGGGCGTGCCGCCCATCACGGCCGCGAGGCCGGCGGCGGCCATCGAGCAAGCCACGCCCACTTCGCCCTGGCAGCCGACCTCGGCGCCCGAGATCGACGCGTTCTCTTTGTATAGAAGGCCGATCGCCGCGGCGGTGAGCAGGAAATCGGCGACCCCCCGGTCCGTCGCGCCCGGCATGAAACGCGTGTAGTAATGCAGCACGGCGGGCACGATACCCGCGGCGCCGTTGGTCGGCGCGGTGACCACGCGTCCGCCGGCCGCGTTCTCCTCGTTGACGGCCAGCGCGTAGAGGTTGACCCAATCCATCACCGACAGCGGATCGTTTTTCGCGGCTTCGGAGTCGGCGCCGAGCGCCCGGTGCAGCGCCGCCGCGCGCCGCTTCACCTTGAAGCCGCCGGGCAGGGTGCCCTCGGTGCGGCAGCCGCGCGCGACGCAGTCCTGCATCGCGCGCCAGATCGCCATCAGCCCGCCATGCAGCTCGTCGTCGGTGCGCCAATGGCGTTCATTGCGGCGCATCAGCTCGGCGATGCCGACGCCGTGCCCGGCCGCCAGCCGCAGCAGGTCGTCCCCGCTGTGGAACGGGTAGGGCAGCACCGCGGCATCCGGCGCGATCGCTTTCTGCCTGGAGCCGTCGGCGGCGACCTCGTCGCTGACGACGAAGCCGCCGCCGACCGAGTAATACACCCGGCTTTCGATGGCGGCGCCGGCGGCGTCGAACGCGGTGAAGCGCATGCCGTTCGCGTGCAGGGGCAGGGTTTCGCGGCGGTGCATCGTCAGGTCGGTGCGCTCGTCGAACGCGAGCGGCCGCACGCCGCCCAGCAGCAGCCGGCGGCCGGCGCGGATCGCGTCGAGCTCGGCCGGCACCGCGTCGATGTCGACCGTGTCGGGCTCGTGGCCGGCCAGGCCCAGCAGCACCGCCTTGTCGCTGCCATGCCCTTTGCCCGTGGCGGCCAGCGAGCCGT
>JBEVLR010000181.1:0-3446 GCA_040509075.1 Burkholderiaceae bacterium
CATCGGCCGCGCGAACAGGTAGCCCTGCAGCTCGTCGCATTGGAGTTCGAGCAGGAGGTCGCGCTGGTGCACGGTTTCCACGCCTTCGGCCACCACGCGCAGGCCCAGCGCGTGGGCCAGCTTGATCACGGCGTCGACGACGGCCAGCGCGTCCTGGCTCGCGCCGAGGTCCTGCACGAAGCTCTGGTCGATCTTCAGCTGCCGGGCCGGCAGCCGGCGCAGGTACGACAAGCTCGAGTAGCCGGTGCCGAAGTCGTCGATCGACAGGCTCACGCCGACGCCCGCGAGCTGCGAGAACGCCTTCATCGTGGCCTGCGTGTCCTCCATCGCGACCGATTCGGTGATCTCGAACGTCAACAGGCGCGGATTGACCCCGAAATGCTCGACGGCGATGCGCACGCGCTGCACCAGGTCCTCCTGGCGCAGCTGGTGCACCGACAGGTTCACCGCGACGCGCATGCGCAGGCCCTGCATTTTCCAGGCGCGCAGCTGGCGGCAGGCTTCGTCGATGACCCAGTTGCCGATCGCCCCGATCAGGCCGAAGCGCTCGGCGATCGGGATGAACAGCCCGGGCGGCACGAAGCCGCGCGTCTCGTGCTCCCAGCGCAGCAGCGCTTCGACGCCGGTGACCTGGCCGGAGCGGCCGTCGATCTTGGGCTGGTAGTAGAGCTTGAGCTCGTTGTGCTCGATCGCGCTGCGCAGGTCGCGCTGCAGCGCGAGCTGCTCGCGCGCGTCGAGCTCCATGCGCGGCTCGAAGAAGGCGTAGGTCGAGCCGCCGGCGCGCTTGGCCGCGTACATCGCCGCATCGGCGTTGGCGATCAGCTTGGAGGCCGGGCCGTGCTGCGGGTACATCACGATGCCGATCGAGCCGGACAGGTTCACGCTGACCTTGTTGGGCAGCGTCAACGGGTCGTTCAGCGCCTGCAGCACGCGCTGCGCCGTCGACGCGGCGACGGCCTCGTGCCCGGGGTGCGCGCACATCAATAGGAACTCGTCGCCGCCGATGCGCGCGACGGTGTCTTCGGGCCGCGCGATCGCCTGCAGGCGGCGGCCGATCTCGCGCAGCACCGCGTCGCCCGCGGCGTGGCCGAACGAATCGTTGATCGGCTTGAAGCCGTCCAGGTCGATGAACAGCACCGCCATCGAGCACGGCGGCGGCTGCGCCCCCAAGGCGTCGAGCCCGCTCTTCATCCGCTCCTCGAACATCAGCCGGTTGGGCATGCGCGTCAGGGGGTCCGAGTGCGCCAGTTCGCGCAACTTCCTGTTCGCGTCGTTGAGCGAGGTCGCCAGCAGGCGGTTGCGCTGGTGGGCGTGCGCGTCGAGCCACGAGCAGATCAGGCCGACCACCACCAGCATCAGCGCGATCACGCCGACCAGCGTCAGCGCGTCGTTGCCGACCGCGGCGGACGGGTTGCCGGCCGGCGCCGGCGGCAGGCGCAGCGAATGCAGGGCCAGCAGCATCGCGGCCGTATGGGCCAGCCCCATCGCGCCCGCGCCCAGCCACAGCCGCCGCAGCGCGCGGTCGTGCCCCCGCCGCCCCTTGCCGAACAGGATCCAGAACGAGGCGCCGCAGCCGGCCAGCACCATCAGCAGCGCGACGATTTCCGTCGGCAAGCCGCTGCGGGCGGCCGGCAGCGCGGTGCCCGCCGTGAAGCATTGCCGAGCGAATCCGAAGGCCTGCGCCCACGACGCCGTGAAGACGATCGTGTGCAACGCGCAGCGCAGGTCGTTGCGCCAGCCGAACCGGGCGATCAAATGCAGCGCCGTCACCATGACGGCGCAGACGACCGCGATTTTGGCGAGCCCCAACAGCTGGAGCGGCGGCGCCGGCAGCGGGCCGAGCGGATTGAGCGCCGACAGGCCGATCGCCCAGGTCGCCCACAGCCCGCTGCCGGTGACCCAGGCTCCGCCGATTCCCCAGACGAGCACCGCCAGTCGATCGCGCGAACGCATTCGGCGCAGCGAACAGGCCAGCATGGCGGACGTCAGGATGCCGGCGAACGTCAGGACGACGCACAACGGCCAGTCGAAAATCAGGGGCACGGCATTTCCATCCGAAACCGCAAGGGCGGAACGACATTCCTTCCTGTTTCGGTGAAGGCCGCGTAAACCTTAGTGGAAAGCGGGGGAAGTGCGCGGTCCAACGCGCATTAGAGCCAAGGAGTGCACATGGCGCGGCACCGCGATGGTGCGTCGCCGCTCGACGATGGTTGGCCGGCTCGGATCCGGGGGAGACGAAGCGCGCGGCCCGCCGGCCCCCGCGGAGATTTTCCCCGGGGCGCCGGCCGTGGCCGATTCAGTGCAGGATCAGCGGCTGCTGCGGCAGCCCGGTGTAGCGGCCGATGAATTCGTCGATCTGATCGGCTGTCGGGTCGTTGCGCGCGAGTTCCTCCACGCCTTCGCGGAACAGTTGCGCCATCGCGCCTTCGAGGTAGATTTCCTTGCGCGCGAATTTGTCGACGATCTCGTAGCCGCCGCGCGACAACAGCGCGTCGCCGGCTTCGAGGCCGTCGCCCTCGACGGGGGCGACCGGCACGTCGAGTTCGACCACCACGAAACTGTCCGAGTTGTAGACCATCGTCGTCATTGCGGGATCCTTGTGAATTGAAGTCCAGTTGGTTGTCGTCAGCCGAAAATCAAGAGCCGTCCTTCCCCGAGCCTTCCGTCGGCCAAAGCGCGAGCGACCAGTCGCCGGGCGGCGCGCTCATGCGCAGTCCGACCGGCAAGTGGTGCCGCGACGGAGAGAGCCAAACGTCGATGCGCAGGTCATAGGGTCGTTCAGGTTCACGCAGCAGATGAAGCAAGGCGGGGGCCCGCTCGATGGAGCCCGACGGTTCGTTATGCCCCGGCCCCGCCGGCTCGGGCAACGCCGCGTCGTCTTGCACGCGGAATTCCCAGGGTTCGAGATCGCCGCGCAGGCCGGCGACCCGGATTTGCCATATCGTGCCGGCCGCGATGCGGTGCGGGCGGCCGCCATGCGAAGTGCTGGCGGCTTCTACGATGGCCGCGAGTTGGGCGATCCAGCTCCAGCGGTCCTGGACGCCCGGCGTCAGCGCGAACGACCGCGATGCGCCGGAGAAACTCACGCGGCCCGCTTCGCGGTCGAAATTGACCGCGCGTTTGTCGCGCTCGCGTTCGCGCTCCACGAGGCGGGCCGGCGCGATGCCCGCGGGGTCGAACCCGCCGACGCTGCGCCATTCGCGGCCCGCACGGCCGGCGGCGGAGGTGCGCAGCCGCAGCGAGAACGTCTCGCCGTCGTGCATCCATTCGAGCTCGGCGCTTCCCGCCGCCGTCCGATGCCCGCCGGCTTCGACGAGCGCGTAGCGCAAGGTGGCCGGCGGCGGCGCCCGCGTCGGGTAGACCGGCGGGGCCTGGTCGGTGGACGTCGGCGTGAGCGCGTCGCCGTGGCCTGCGTGCGGTGGCGGCGCCTGGCGCGCCGGGCGGGC
>JBEVLR010000182.1:0-10662 GCA_040509075.1 Burkholderiaceae bacterium
GCCCCCAGCTGGCGGCCGTGCTCGTCGACGACGCGGAAGTTCATGAAATGATGCGGCGACAGCGTCTCGAGCTTGAAGTCGTTGCGTTGAACCGCGATCTGGGTGCTCTCGCGGGTGGCTTCGAGCAGCGCGTCCAGCAGGTCGCCCTGCGCGAAATCCACGCCCGCCGCGAACTCGGCCGCGAACTCGGGCAGCGGCACCAGCCGCGAACGCGGCCGCTGGTGCAGGCTCTTCACCAGCGCCAGCGCCTTGGCCTCCAGCATGCCCGGGACGAGCCAATCCGCGCGCTCGGCGCTCACCTGGTTGAGCGCATAAATCGGCACGGTGACGGTCAGGCCGTCTTTCGCGTCGCCCGGCTCGTGCAGGTAGGCGACGCCGCAGTCGACGCCGCCCAGGCGGATCGTCTTCGGGAACGACGCGGTCGTGATGCCGGCGGCTTCGTGGCGCATCAGTTCGTCGCGCGCCAGCATCAACAACCGGGGGCGCCGGCGCGACTCTTCGCGGTGCCAGCGTTCGAAAGTGGCTCCGCTGACCACGTCGGCCGGCACGTGCTGGTCGTAGAACGCGAAGATCAATTCGTCGTCGACCAGCACGTCCTGCCGCCGCGACTTGTGCTCCAGTTCCTCGACCTGCGCGATCATCTTCCGGTTGTGCGCGAGGAACGGCAGCCGGGTCTCCCACTCGCCCTGCACCAGCGCGGCGCGGAGAAAGATCTCGCGCGCGGCCGCGGCGTCGACCTGGCCAAAGTTCACGCGCTTGTTCTGGTACACGACGACGCCGTACAGCGTGGCGCGTTCGAGCGCAATCACTTCCGCGGCCTTCTTCTCCCAGTGCGGTTCGAGCAGCTGCTTCTTCAGCAGGTGCCCGGCGACGCCGGGAATCCATTGCGGGTCGATCGCCGCGATGCCGCGCCCGTACAGGCGGGTGGTGTCGACCAGCTCGGCCGCGACGATCCAGCGCCCCGGCTTTTTCGACAGGTGCGCGCCCGGATGGCGCCAGAACCGGATGCCGCGCGCGCCGAGGTACCACTCGTCATCGTCGCTCTTGAGCCCGAGATTGCCGAGCAAGCCGGCCAGCATGGCCAGGTGGACCTGCTCATACGTCGCCGGAAGCGCATTCAACCGCCAGCCGTGCTCGGTGACGACGGTCAGCAACTGCGAATGGATGTCGCGCCACTCGCGCACGCGCCGCACGTTGACGAAGTTCTCCCGCAGCAGCTGCTCGTGGCGGCGATGGCTCAGCTTGTGGGCCGGCGCGGCGGGGCCGTCCGCCGGCGCCGTCCCGGCCTGCCCGCCGCGCGAAGCTTCGAGCCATTTCCACAGCGTGAGGTAGCCCATGAACTCCGACTTCTCGTCGTCGAACTTCTTGTGCTTCTCGTCCGCGGCCTGGGCCTGCTCCATCGGGCGATCGCGGACATCCTGCCCCGACAGCGCCGACGCGATCACCAGCACCTCGGCCAGGCAATGGCGGTCGCGCGCTTCGAGGATCATGCGGCCCACGCGCGGATCGAGCGGCAGGCGCGCGAGCTCGGTGCCGATCGGGGTCAGCTCGTGGCCGTCGTCCACCGCATTCAGCTCGCCGAGCAGCGCGTAGCCGTCGACGATCGCCTTGCGCGGCGGCTCTTCGAGGAATGGGAAGTCTTCCACCGAGCCGAGCCCCAGGCTCTTCATGCGCAGGATGACGCCGGCGAGGGAAGCGCGCAGGATTTCCGGGTCGGTGAATTTCGGCCGGCCGGCGAAGTCGGCCTCGTCGAACAGCCGGATGCAGATGCCGTTCGAGACGCGGCCGCAGCGGCCCGCGCGCTGGTCGCACGCCGCCTGGCTCACCGCCTCGACCTGCAGCTGCTCGACCTTGTTGCGATAGCTGTAGCGCTTCACGCGCGCCAGCCCGCTGTCGACCACGTAACGGATGCCGGGCACGGTCAGCGAGGTCTCGGCCACGTTGGTGGTGAGCACGATGCGCGGCGCGGCGCCGGCCTCGAACACGCGATCCTGTTCCGCCTGCGACAGCCGCGCGAACAGCGGCAGGATCTCGACGCCTGGCGGATGGCGCCTGCGCAACGCGTCCGCGGCGTCCCGGATCTCGCGTTCGCCGGGCAGGAACACCAGCACGTCGCCGGTCGCCTGACGCCACAGCTCGTCGATCGCGTCGCCGATCGCTTCGTTCAGGCCGTATTCGCGCGACTCCTCGAACGGCCGCCAACGCTGCTCCACCGGGAACGACCGGCCGCTGACGGTGATCACCGGCGCCGGCCCGGCCGCGGACGCGAAGTGCCTGGCGAAACGCTCGGCGTCGATCGTCGCGGAGGTCACGATGAGCTTCAGGTCGGGCCGGCGCGGCAGGATCTGGCGCAGGTGGCCGAGCAGGAAATCGATGTTGAGGCTGCGCTCGTGCGCCTCGTCGACGATGATCGTGTCGTACGCGCGCAGCAGCGGGTCGCCCTGCGTCTCGGCGAGCAGGATGCCGTCGGTCATCAGCTTGACCGACGCGCCGGGCTGCAGCCGATCCTGGAAGCGCACGCGGTAGCCGACGACGTCGCCCAGCGGCGAGTTGAGCTCGAACGCGATCCGCTTGGCGACGCTGGCCGCCGCGATCCGGCGCGGCTGCGTGTGGCCGATCAGGCCGCCTCCGTTGGCTCGGCCGCGGCCGAGCGCCAACGCGATCTTGGGCAATTGCGTCGTCTTGCCGGAGCCCGTCTCGCCGCAGACGATCAGCACCTGGTGATCGCGCAACGCCCGCGCGATGTCGTCGCGCCGCGCCGAAACCGGCAGCGACTCGGGAAAGCTGATCGGCGGCAACGGCGCCGCGGGAGGCGGCGCGGCACGCGGCGGTTTCCGGCCGGCGGCGGCACGAGGCGCCGGCGCGGCAGCGGGGGATCGGTTGGAAGAATTCACGAGCCGGCGATTATCTCGCGCGCCGCGCCGCGCCGCGCCGCGCCACGCGGTCGAGCGGCGCGCGCATTCCCATTCCGCTCGCGAACGGCCGCAGGCCCCGGCCGGCGGCCCGCCGAACACGCCTCCTGTTGCACAATGACCGTGTCTGCCGTTCGCCGCCTTCCCGACGCTCCCTTCTCGCGCCCGACCATGAGCCTGGACCTGGTTTTCCCCCACACGTTCGTTCCCTGGTTCCGCGCCGTGGCGCCGCATATCCACGCCTATCACGGCAAGACCTTCGTCGTGGCGATCGCGGGGGAGATGATCGCCGCGGGCAAGCTCAACGCGCTCGCGCAGGACCTGGCCATCCTGCACGCCATGGGCATGAAGCTCGTCCTCGTCCACGGGTTTCGCCCGCAGGTCGGCGACCAGCTGAAGGCCAAGAACCACCCGGCGCGTTACAGCCACGGCGTGCGCATCACCGACGGCGTCGCGCTCGATTGCGCGCAGGAGGCCGCGGGCCAGCTGCGTTTCGAGATCGAGGCCGCATTCTCCCAAGGGCTGCCCAACACGCCCATGGCCAACGCAACGGTGCGGGTCGTGTCCGGCAATTTCCTCACCGCACGGCCGGTCGGCATCGTCGACGGCGTCGATTTCATGCACAGCGGCGTCGTGCGCAAGGTCGACGGCGCGGCGATCCGCAGCGTGATGGACATCGGCGCGGTCGTGCTGCTCTCGCCCTTCGGGTTCTCGCCCACCGGCGAAGCGTTCAACCTGACGATGGAAGAGGTCGCGACCTCGACGGCCGTCGCGCTGCAGGCCGACAAGCTGCTGTTCCTGACCGAAGTGCCGGGCATCCACGAAGTGATCGACGATCCCGAGTCGCCGATCGACACCGAGCTGGCGCTGGCCGACGCCGAGCGCCTCGTCGCGAGCCTGCCGCGACCCAGCGGCCCCCTCGACATCGCGTTCTACCTCCAGCACTGCGTCAAGGCCTGCCGGGGCGGCGTCGAGCGCTCGCACATCCTGCCGTTCGCGGTCGACGGCGCGCTGCTGATGGAGGTCTTCACGCACGACGGCATCGGCACGATGGTCGTCGACGAGAAGCTCGAAAGCCTGCGCGAAGCCGTGTCGGACGACGTCGGCGGCATCCTGCAGCTGATCGAGCCCTTCGAACGCGACGGAACGCTCGTCAAACGCAGCCGCACCGAAATCGAACGCGATGTCGCCACCTATACCGTCATCGAACACGACGGGATCATATTCGGCTGCGCCGCGCTGTATCCGTATCCCGAAGCGGGCACCGCGGAATTGGCCGCGCTCACGGTATCCCCGCAGGTCCAGGGCCAGGGCGACGGCGACCGGATTCTGAAGCGAATCGAACATCGCGCAAAGGCGCTGGGCGTGAAGTCGATATTTGTGTTGACGACGCGTACGATGCACTGGTTCATCAAGCGCGGCTTCGAACAGGTGGACGCGGATTGGCTGCCCGAAGCGCGCAAGAAGAAATACAACTGGGATCGCCGTTCACAGGTACTCGTGAAGAAACTCCTCTGAACTTCGGCACCCATTTTTGTACCTAATCCACGGCCGCGCCATGCCCGAAACATGCGGCTGGCGCGCAAGACAACAAGACAGCAGGTTCCCATGGCTCGCATCATTCATTGCGTCTACTTGAAGCGCGAGGCGGAAGGCCTCGATTTTTCCGTCTATCCGGGCGAACTCGGGAAGCGTATCTACGAGAACGTCAGCAAGGAAGCATTCGAAGCCTGGAAGCGCCATCAGACGATGCTGGTCAACGAAAATCGCCTCAACCTGGCGGATGCGCGTGCCCGCCAATATCTGGCGCGCCAGATGGAAAATTTCTTCTTCGGCGACGGCGCGGAACAGCCGGCCGGTTACGTGCCGCCAGCCCCTTGACGCCATCGGATTCGCGGCGGTGGTGACCTGCAAACCGGGTACTTGGCCGGCATTATTTTTTTCCGGCGGTGTATATTTATCAAATCGCCGCGGAACCCGTGCAAAGCGTCACACACCTCACGGCGCAGAGTTTCTTTTCGCGATTTTCGCGATAAGATGTTTCCTATTGCCGAACGACAAGAGGATTTGAGACATGTCTTCATTGCAGGAACTGTTGGCCCAGAAGGCCGAAATCGACCGCCAGATTACCGATGCCCGCCGGCAGGAACGCAGCGATGCGGTATCCAAGGTGCGTGCGCTGATGGCCGAGCATGGCTTGACGGCGGCCGATCTGGTCACGAAGGCCGCTGGCCCGCGTGCCAGCACCAGCGGCCGCAAGGTGGCGGCGAAATACCGCGATCCCGCCAGCGGGCAAACTTGGACCGGCCGCGGGCTGAAACCGAAATGGTTGTCGGCTGCCCTGGAATCCGGCAAGCAGCTGACTGATTTCGCAGTCTGAGCAGAAGCGGTCTTCCCATCGTGAGACGGGAACGCGGCGCAGCGCGTGGCGGCGCGGTGATTCGGTGATGCGGTAGCGTCGTTGCCCCGCTGCGGTACGTTGGCCGCCGCTCTGCTGTGATCCGCATGCGGGCCTGGGTTCGGCCCGTTCGCCGTCGGGGGCGCCTCCATCTCATCGGCGCCGGCCGTCCCGGAACCGTCGGGGAACTACACTTCGGTCGGTGATTCCAGGCTCCTTCGTCCAAGATTTGCTCGCGCGCGTCGATATCGTCGAACTCGTCGGCCGTTCCGTCACCTTGAAGAAGGCCGGCGTCAATTACAAGGGCTTGTGCCCTTTCCATGGCGAGAAGTCGCCCAGCTTCACCGTCAGCCCGACCCGGCAAACCTATCATTGCTTCGGCTGCGGCGTGCACGGAGACGCGATCCGTTTCCTTTGTGAGCACCACGGCATGGGATTCGTCGACGCGGTCGCCGATCTCGCCCAACAGGCGGGCATGCAGGTTCCCGAGGGCACGGCCTCGGCCGAAGACCGCGCCGCCGCCGCCCGCCGCCGCGAGCAGGGTGAAACCCTGTCGGGCATCCTCGCCAAGGCCGCCGATCACTATAAAGCCTTGCTGAAAGGCTCGCCGCGCGCGATCGCGTATCTCAAGGGCCGCGGGTTGAGCGGCGAGATCGCGGCCCGCTTCGCGCTCGGCTACTCCCCTGAGGGCTGGCGCACGCTCGCAGGCGTTTTCGCCCGTTACGACGACCCGCTGCTGGTCGAATCGGGCATGGTGATCGTGTCCGGCGACGATCCGGCGGCGCAAAAACGCTACGACCGATTCCGCGACCGGGTGATGTTTCCGATCCGCAACGTCAAGGGGGAGGTCATCGGCTTCGGCGGACGCGTGCTGGACTCGGGCGAGCCGAAATACCTGAACTCACCGGAAACGCCCATCTTCGTCAAGGGAAGGGAGCTGTACGGACTGTTCGAATCGCGCCAGGGCCTGCGAGACAAGGGATATGCGCTGGTCACCGAAGGCTACATGGACGTGGTCGCGCTGGCGCAGCTGGGTTTTCCGAACGCCGTCGCCACGCTCGGCACGGCGTGCACGGCCGAGCACGTTCACAAGCTGCTGCGCTTCACCGACAAAGTGATCTTCAGCTTCGACGGCGACGCCGCCGGCCGCCGCGCCGCCGGTCGCGCACTGGAAGCCGCGCTGCCGCACGCGACCGACACGCGCAGCTTCCGCTTCCTGTTCCTTCCGCCCGAGCATGATCCGGACAGCTACGTCCGCGCCCACGGCCAGCAGGCGTTCGAGCAGCATGTGCAGCGGGCGCTGCCGCTGTCGCAGCAGCTGATCGAGGCGGCGCAGCACGACTGCGACATGGCGACGGCCGAAGGCCGCGCCCGGATGCTCGCACAGGCCAAGCCGCTGTGGAGCGCATTGCCCGAAGGCGCGCTGCAAAGGCAATTGCTGAACGACCTGGCGGCGAAGGCGAACCTGCCGTTGACCGACCTGACGTCGCTGTGGAACGCCGATGCCGGGCGCGGCGGGCGCCCGGGCGGCAACGGCGCCGACGGCGGCCGCCCCCATTCGGCAGATGGCGCGCCGAGGAGGTTCGGCGGCCGCCCCGCCGTGCGCGAACGCGAGGCCGCCGAGCGCGTCGCGATGCTGCGCATGCCGCGCGTCGCGCCCAAGACGCCCGAGGCCCGCACGGTGCAGATGCTCTTCGGTCACCCCGAATTCTGGGAGCGCCTGTCGACGGACGAGCACGAAATGCTGCACGCGCTCCCCGCGCCGCACGGCCTGCTGGTCGCCTGGTTGGAGCGCGATCTGTCGGAGCACGGCACGCGTCCGTGGGCGGTGCTCAGCCACGCGCTGCGCGCCGATCCCGGGCTCGACGCCGCCGCGTTGCGGGCCGCCGACGGCGACGCCGATCCCGATGCGACCTTCGCCGATTTCCGCCATGTGGTCGACTTGCTGCTGAACCGCGAGCTCGGCTCGCAAGCCGACGCGCTGGCCCGCGCGGCGACGACGCCCGACGGCATCGCACGGTATCGGAAGGTGTTCGACCATTGGAAAGAGGTCAAAGTCCGGCTGTCGGCCGTGCGTGCCGAAGACGATCCGGAGGTATAATCCGAAATCCCGCTCAGCGGCAAGAGTGACAGCAGCGACTCCGAGCCCCGGCCACCCTCGTCAAGGGCATCGAACTCGGCCACCCGCCCCGCAAGGGCTGCACAGTCGAATTTGTTCACGCCAACTTGCCAGCCGGTGTTCCCTCGCGTTGCGCGCGGGGAAAATCTATCGCACGCTTTATTTTCAGTCGCTTGTCCGCCCTTCTTTTCAATAAGGACAGGCCGACATCGGCGCGGGCGACGCGAACCGGACGGCCTGGGTCGACATTCATTCAAGGAAACGCATGACTGCCAAGAAGAGCGCTGATACTGCCAAGACTGCCACGGCCGCGAAGAACGCCGCCGACATGCCGGTCGACAAGAAGGCGGTGTCCGCGGCTGCGACCCGGGCGGCTGCCAAGACGCCGGGCACGGCGAAGGCGAGCGCGAAGGCGTCCGACAAGGTCTCCCCGGCCACCAAGGCCGTCGCCGCGAAGGCGGCGGCCAAGCCGGCTGCGGTCGAGGCGAAAGGCAAGAAGGGCAAGAAGGACGAGGTCGCCAAGCCCGGCGTGCCGGCGTTCGAGGAAGACGTGGAAGTCGAAGCCGATCTCGAAGGCGAGGTCGAGGCCGACGTCGAAACCGAAGCCGTCGAGGACACGAGCGAAGTCAAGGTCAAGGCCAAGCCTCTGCGCATGAAGGTGTCGCGGGCGAAGGAACGCGCGCTGATGCGCGAGTTCGGCCTCGACGAGACCCAACTCACCGAGGAAGAAGTCGCCAAGCGCCGCCAGGAGCTGAAGACGCTCATCAAGATGGGCAAGACGCGCGGCTTCCTGACCCACCAGGAAATCAACGATCACCTGCCCGAGAAACTCGTCGACAACGAGATCCTCGAGGCGATCGTATCGATGCTCAACGACATGGGCATCGCCGTCTACGAACAGGCGCCCGATGCGGCCACGCTGCTGATCTCCGGCAGCGCGCAGTCCGGCGCGACCGAAGAAGAAGCCGAAGAGGCGGCGGAAGCGGCGCTGTCGACCGTCGACTCCGAGTTCGGCCGCACCACCGACCCGGTGCGGATGTACATGCGCGAGATGGGCTCCGTCGAGCTGCTGACGCGCGAAGGCGAGATCGAGATCGCCAAGCGCATCGAAGGCGGCCTGCAGTCGATGATGCAGGCCATCTCGGCTTCGCCGACGACGATCGCCGAGATCCTTTCGGTCGCCGACCGCATCGCCAAGGGCGAGATGCAGATCTCCGAAGCCGTCGACGGCTTCGTCTCCGACGATGAAGCGGACGACTACGTCGCCGAAGAGGACTTCGACGAATTCGACGAGGAGGACGACGACGACGGCGCCGGCGGCTCCAAGGCGTTGACGAAGAAGCTCGAGGAGCTGAAGGCGCAGGCGCTGATCAAGTTCGGCGAGCTGAGCACGCATTTCGACAAGATGCGCAAGGCGTTCGAGAAGGACGGCTACCGCGCCCCGTCGTACGACAAGGCCCAGCTCGCGCTGACCGACGACCTGATGAAGATCCGCTTCACGGTCAAGACCATCGAGCGGCTGTGCCAGATCCTGCGCAGCCAGGTCGACGACGTGCGCCGCTACGAGCGCGAGATCCGCAAGATCGTGGTCGACAAGTGCGGCATGCCGCAGGATCACTTCATCAAGACCTTCCCGGCCAATTCGCTGAACCTGCACTGGGCCGAGAAGGAAATCGCCGCCAACCGCGCCTACAGCGTGATCATGGGCCGCAACCTGCCCGCGATCCAGGAGCTCCAGCAGAAGCTGATCGACCTGCAGGCGCGCGCCGTCGTGCCGATCGAGCACCTGAAGGAAATCAACCGCAAGATGAACGAAGGCGAGAAGGCCTCGCGCGACGCGAAGAAGGAGATGATCGAGGCCAACCTGCGCCTCGTGATCTCGATCGCGAAGAAGTACACCAACCGCGGCCTGCAGTTCCTCGACCTGATCCAGGAAGGCAACATCGGCCTGATGAAGGCGGTCGACAAGTTCGAATATCGCCGCGGCTACAAGTTTTCGACCTACGCCACGTGGTGGATCCGCCAGGCCATCACGCGGTCGATCGCCGATCAGGCGCGCACGATCCGGATTCCGGTGCACATGATCGAGACGATCAACAAGATGAACCGCATCTCGCGCCAGCACCTCCAGGAATTCGGCTTCGAGCCGGACGCGCCGACGCTCGCCGAGAAGATGGAGATGCCGGAGGACAAGATCCGCAAGATCATGAAGATCGCCAAGGAGCCGATCTCCATGGAAACGCCGATCGGCGACGACGACGATTCGCATCTGGGCGATTTCATCGAGGACACCAACAACCTCGCGCCGGTCGAGGCGGCGATGCACGCCGGCCTGCGCGACGTGGTCAAGGACATCCTCGACAGCCTCACGCCGCGCGAAGCCAAGGTGCTGCGCATGCGCTTCGGCATCGAGATGAGCACCGACCACACGCTCGAGGAAGTCGGCAAGCAGTTCGACGTGACGCGCGAGCGGATCCGCCAGATCGAGGCGAAGGCGATCCGCAAGCTCAAGCATCCGAGCCGATCGGACAAGCTGCGCACCTACCTGGACAACCTTTGACCTGAGTGAATGAAAGCCCCGAGGTCACTCCGTCCCCAGCCCCCGAGGGGCGCTCAGCCGGCTCCGGGCGGCCGAACGCCCGTTGGAATGACGGCCCCGAGGTCACTCCGTTCCCAGCCCCCGAGGGGCGCTCAGCCGGCTCCGGGCGGCCGAGCGCCCGTCTGAGGAAACGCCAGCATGTCCGCCATCCAGCGTCGTGCCGTCGTGTTTGCCGATCTCCGTGGCAGCACCGCGCTATATGAGTTGATCGGCAATGCGGATGCGTCCCTGGTCGTCACCGAGACCGTCGACTCGATCGCGCGCCGGGTGCCGGCCACCGGGGGTGTGCTCGTCAAGACGCTCGGCGACGGCCTGATGGCGGTGTTTCCGACCGCCGCGCAGGCGGTGGAAGCGGCCGACCAGATGCATGAAGAACTCGACGTCGTGATGGCGCGCCGCGAGGCGCTGACCGGATTCCACGACGCGCGGCTGCAGTTGCAGGTCTGCATCGCGCTCGGCGAGACCGTGGAGGTCAGCGGCGATTATTTCGGCGATGCGGTGAACGTCGCCGCGCGCCTGCTCGACCACGCAGGCGACAACGAGACGCTGATCACCGCGGAAGTGCTGCGCGCGCTGCCGCCCGACCGCCGCGACATCTTCCGCAGCCTCGATCTCGTGCGCCTGCGCGGGCGCG
>JBEVLR010000183.1:0-3349 GCA_040509075.1 Burkholderiaceae bacterium
CGGTCGCGGCCTTCGAACAGGCCGTCGGCATCCGGGCGCGGTCGACCAGCAACGCTTCCACCGGCTCCGCGTGAGGCGTTTTCCGGTAGTTGCGGAACCCGTCCGCGAGGGGCTCGAGGACTTCGAACGACGCCACGTCGGTCTGTTCCTGGCTCGCGTCCGTGCGGCCCGGGCGGAAGGCGACCTCGACGTCGTGCCCGGCGGCCTTCGCCGCCTGCTCGATGGCGGCCCCTCCGGCCAGCACGATGAGGTCCGCCCACGAAATCTTGGCCCCGTACTTCTGCTTGACGGGCCAGATCAGCCGGCGCGCTTTGTCGAGGCTCACGTTGTCGGGCCAGCTGTTGAGCGGCGCGAAGCGCTGCTGGCCGCGGCCGTCGCCGATCCGATAGGTGCCGGCGCTGTGCCAGGCCATGCGCACGAACAAGCCGCCGTAGTGGCCGAAATCGGCCGGCCACCAGTCCTGCGAGTCCGTCATCACCGCCTCGAGGTCTTTCTTGACCTGCGCGAGGTCGAGGCTTGCGAACGCCTTCGCGTGATCGAAGGCCGCGCCCATCGGATCGGTCTTCTCCGAGTGCTGCTGCAGCAGCAGGTCGAGCCGCAACCGGCCGGGCCACCAGTCCCGGTTCGCGGCGCCGGAGCATGTCCGGCGCGGCGCGGTTCAACCCGCCGCGGCCGAGGCCGGCTTGCCGTCCGATCCGGTCAACCCTTGGAGCGCCCGGCGGTAGACGGCTTCGAATTTCGGCACTTGCGTCGGGCCGCCGGCCACCAGCTTGCGGGCGGTGGCGAAATCGCCGCTCTCGAGGGCCTTGGTGAAGGCGGAGCGGCGTTCCGAAAACCAGGCCACCAGCACGCGCGAGGCCACTTCCGGGCTCTTCGCGTCATCGGGCGAATCGACCAGGCGCGTGCCCAGGCCCAGTTGTTCGCTGATGCGCTGGTAATTCGCGCGCCCGGTGAGGCCGATGTAGCCGCGATCCCGGTATTTCACGCCGTCGCCGGGCTGGACGTTGCCGAGCCGGCCTTCGTAGGCTTGCGCCGCGGATGCCGAGCCCTCGTAGGCGCCGAAGCTCGGCGCCTCGACGGCGATGGTGGCGATGATGGCGGCGACGAGCTTCGGGTCGGAGATGTTGAACTCCTGCAGCGCCGCGCGCAGGTAGGGTGCGTTGCTGTCGATGCCCGGCGCGGCGCCCGCGGGGAACAGGGGCTTGAGCAGGTCGGCGTTGACGCGCCGGGTGATCGATTCGATGCGCGCCACGGACTCGGCCGGCGACGGGACCGCGCCGGGCGCCGCCGCCGCCTGCCCGCCGGCCGGTTGCCCGGCGCCCGCGACGCCCGCTTGCGCGCTGGCCAACCGCGTCAGGCTGAGCTGCGCCTCCGCCAGGGCCAGCGCGGCCGATTTCTCCACGCGCTGGCGCTGCAGCTCGTTGACCACGCTGGGGTTGTCCATGGCCTCGACGATGCGCACGTTCAGCGTCTGGATGTCGGCCTTCAGCGCCACGACGCCGCTCTGGGAATCCTTGGCCCGGCCCGCGGCCGCGGCTTGGTCGTCGAGGGCCAGCTTCAGCCTCGCCTGCGCCTGCTGGTAGGTTTCGAAGCGCGCCTGGGCCCACTGCTGCAGCGGATGGCCCTTCAGCTGCCCGAGCGCGCTGTAGAGGATGGCGCGGCCGTCTTCGGGGGTGTCCTTGGCGAGGATCAGCTTCAGGTAGCTTTCCGCCAGCGCGCTGCGCTCCTTCAGGTCGGCCAGCTGGAGCTCGCGCGTGGTCTTCTCCCGCTCCATCTCGGAGTGGTAGTGCCCGTCGATCCACGTGGAGGCCGACTGGCCCAACGCGACGAGGGAGCCCGCGACGGCGACGGCCCGCGTCAATGAACCCGCCCAACCGGGTTGCGCGGCCGGCGGCGCCGGCGCGGCTTCGTTTTCAGCCATGTTGCCCATTCCCGAACGGCGCGCGCCGCGCCCTTGCGCGGGCAAGGATACGGCGCCGGCGCCGATCCTGTAAACCGGGGGACAAGGGGGCGCGGGCCGTCAGCGCCATTCGACCGCGCCGAAGTCCTGCTGACCGAGCAAGGTGTAGAAGATGCCGACCTGGCCCAGCGTCTGCCGCCGGTCGATGCCGCCGGCGAAGGCCGCGCTGCGGTGCAGCCGGACGTAATCGATGCCGATCGCATGGCGGCCGGCCAGGCGCCAGGTGAACGCCGTTTCCACGCGCGAGATGTCGTCGCGCCCGAGGCCGCGGTTGGCGATGCTGCCGAGCGACACCATGCGCGCGGCCACGTCGATCGCCGCGCGGTCGCCGTCGATGAAGCGCAGGGTCGCTCCGCCGCGCGGCGCCATGCCGTAGTGGTACTCGGCGCTGTTCACGTTGCGGATCGTGGTGCTGGCCGCGGCATAGCCGACGCCCGCGAGCGCGCTGGCCTGCACGGCCCAATCCTGCGAGAGCCAGATCTGCCCGGTCGTGCCGAGCGACACCGAGGTCGTCGACACGTGGAAGATCTGCGGCGCCAGGTATTCGTAGGTCGCGTAGATCCCGGCGATGCCGCGGAAGGCCGCGCCCAGGCTGACATGGTCGCCCAGCAACAGCCCGTTCGAGCTGAGGTTCTCGACGCCGTTGGCGCCGGACAGCACGGCCTGGAAGTTGAAGTAGTCGAACGGCCGGTCGTACGAATATCCCTGCTTGCCCGGCAGCCCGTAATCCATCGAGAAATCGACCTGCGCGGCATCGCGCCGCGCCCGGTCGTCCGGCCCGATGTCCTGACGCACGGTGCGGACGCCGCCGATGTGCAGGCGGCTGTAGTAGGCCGGGTCATGATCCTCGAACCGCGCGCCGTAGCGCCGGTCCCCGAACGCCCAGCGGTTGACGCCCACGGGCGGCGAAATCGCGCCGGCGACCCAATGGCGCCAATCGTCGCGCAGGGTGCTGCGGTCGGCCACGAGATGCGCCATGCGGAACAGCGGTTCGCCGAAGAAGCTGCCGGCGATGCCGCTGGCGATCTGGTCGTTTTTCGACGGCGGCGTCTTCTCGCCGGTGATCTCCCACCACGCGCTGCCGGCGAAGGTGAGCGCCGAAGCCTGCCAGTAGTCCAGCCCCATCGAACGGCCGATGCCGTGGTAGATCGAGCCCTGGTAGGGATGGGCGAACTGGTTGATCCGGAACGGGTCGTTGTCGGTGACCCACGGCCCCTTCAGGTTGCGGCGGATCGAGGCCCAGCTCACGTCGTAGTCGTGCGAACCGCTGAAGCTGCGGTTGAGGTTGCTGAGCGCCAGGTCGAAGCCGATGATTTCGAGCACCGGGATCGCGACGCTTTCCTGCGGCTGCGCCGCCGGCGCGGCGCCCGCGCCCTGGGCGGCCGCATT
>JBEVLR010000184.1:0-5734 GCA_040509075.1 Burkholderiaceae bacterium
CAGGTGCGCAGCCATTCTGTGTGGAACGCGATCACGCAAGGGTGGGTGCGCCATCTCGACCGCGCGCGCTTCGACGTCTCGATCTTCCAGCTCGAGCGCGGCAGCGACGACGAGACGGCCCGCGCGCGGCGCGACGCGCAGCGCTTCATCGATGCGCCGACGACGCTTCAATCCTGGGCGCAGGCGATCGCCGACGCCCAACTCGACGTGCTCATCTACCCTGAGATCGGCATGCACCCGCTGACCACGAGGCTGGCCGCGACGCGCCTCGCCCCGGTGCAAGCGGCGGCCTGGGGCCACCCGATGACGACCGGCCTGCCGACGCTCGACCTGTACCTGTCCGCGCAAGCGCTGGAGCCGCCGGAGGCGGGCGCGCACTACAGCGAGCGGCTGGTCGCGCTGCCCGGGCTGGGCGTGTGCGTGCAGCCGTTGCGCCCCATCGCCGTCGCGCCCGACCTCGCGTCGCTCGGACTGGCCGCCGACGAACCGCTGCTGCTGTGCCCCGGCACGCCGTTCAAATACCAGCCGACCTCCGACGCCGTCTGGGCGGCGCTGGCGGCGCGCCTGCAAGCCCGCGGCGGCGGCCGCCTCGTGTTCTTCCGCAGCCACCGCGCCGGCATGTCCGCCCAAGTCGAACACCGGATGCGCCGCGCGTTCGCCGCCGCCGGCGTCGACTACGGCCGCACCGTCGCGTGGATCCCGGCTCTGGATCGCGAGCGGTTCTTCGGCTTGATGCGGCGCGCCACCCTGATGCTCGACACGATCGGCTTCTCGGGCATCAACACGGCGCTGCAGGGCCTCGAATGCGACCTGCCGGTCGTCGCGTTCGAGGGCGAATTCATGCGCGGCCGCCTCGCCAGCGGTCCGTTGCGGCTGCTCGGGCTGGACGAACTCGTCGCCACCTCGCCGGCGGAATTCGTCGACATCGCGATGCGGCTCATCGACGACGACGCGCGCCGCGCCCATCTGAAGCGGGAGATCGGCCATCGGCGCTCGCGGCTGTTCGACGACCTCGCGCCGGTGCGCGCGCTGGAAGACGTTCTGATCGCCGCCGCGCAGGCCAAGGCCACGCCGGGTTGAAGGGCGATCCCGCGAAATCGGCCGCTTTTCCGGCCTTGTTCGGCGCGCTCGCGCCCCGTCGCTGCGGCGACACTGGGCCGCGTGGAAGCCGCCGTCCGCCGCGGCCCGGAGGAACCCGATGGCAAGAATCGCACTCGCGACCCTGACGCGCACGATCACCGCCGACGCGCTCGCGCACCCCGCCGACCTGGGCCAGGTCCTGGCCGAACGCCATTCGGTCTCGCGCGGTACGGTGGCCCGGCAGCTGCGCCGGCTGGTCGATAGCGGCTGGCTGGAACGCCGCGGCGCCGCGCGCCCGCATTACGCACCCGGCGTCCAGCGCGAAGTGACGACCGACTACGCCGTCGCCGGCCTGGATGAACACACGCCCTGGCTGCGCGACGTGTTCCCGGTGCTGCGGCTGAGCCCGTCCGTCGCGCGCGTCGCCCAGCACGTGTTCGGCGAACTGCTGAACAACGCGATCGACCACGCCGACGCGACCCGCATCGCCGTCTCGGTGCGCCAGACGCCGACGCACCTGCACATCCTGATCGGCGACGACGGCCTGGGCGTCTTCGGCCAGCTGGCGCGCAAAGCCGGCCTGCCGGACGCGCAGCGCGCGGCGCTCGAAATCGCGAAGGGCCGCCTCACCACGCAGCCGCAACGCCATGGCGGCCGCGGCCTGTTCTTCGTCGCCCGCATGGTCGACGCGATGGACCTGCAATCGAACGGCCAGGTGCTGCAATGGCGACGCCGCGGCGATTCGATCCGCTTGCGCCCGCACCCGCTGAACCGCGCCGGGACGACCGCCTTCGCGAGCATCGCGCTGGATTCGCAGCTCCGTCCCACCGACGCCTACGGCGAATTCGGCTCCGCCGACGCCCCGCTGGACTTCAGCCGCACCCGGGTGCCGCTGCGGCTGCTGACCGACAACGGCCTGACGCTGGACTCGCGCGCCCAGGCCCGCTGGGTCGTCTCGCGCCTGGAACTGTTCGCGACCGCGGAACTCGATTTCACCGGCGTCGACGACGTCGGCCCCAGCTTCATCGACGAAGTGTTCCGCGTCTACGCCCGGACCCACCCCGGCGTCCGCCTGCAACCGACCCAGGCCTGCGAACGCATCGGCAAGCTGCTCCAGTCGTCGATCCACTAGCGAAGGCGGCGGCCTGAAGCGGCGGGCGCAGGGACCGTCGGCCTCACCGCCCCGCCGCTCGATCCCCCGAACAGGAGTTCGAGGAAAGCCGGCGAGCGTCGGGGCCGTCATCCCCCCGGCCCCGCCGCTCGAACGCCCGAACAGAAGTTCAAGGAAAGCCAGCGATCCGGCTGCGCCGGTCGCGCGGCGAACACCCCCTCGGGGGGCAGCGAGCGCCAGCGAGCGTGGGGGCCGTCAATCGGCGCCGCCGCTCACCCACTCGCACGGAAGTTCAAGGAAAGCGAGGGATCCGGCTCCGCCGGTCCCGAAGCGAACACCCCCTCGGGGGGCAGCGAGCGCCAGCGAGCGTGGGGGTCGTCATGACCCCGTCAATACATCCCCGGCTCGCCCGGCGGCCGCGTCTTGAAGCGCTTGTGCACCCAGTAATACTGCGCGGGATTGCGCCGCACCTCCGACTCGATCCAGGCGTTCATGCGGCGCGCGTCGGCGACCGGGTCGTCGGTGGGGAAGTCCGTCCAGGGATCGAGGTAGCGCACGCGATATCCCCGGCCGCCCGGCAGCATCTCGGCGACCACCGGTTGCACTTTCATGTTGAGCGAGCGCGCCATTTTCGACGGCGCCAGCAGCGTCGCCGCGGGCACGCCGAAGAACGGCGCGAAGGTGGCTTCGCCGGGCCCGAAATCCATGTCGGGCAGGTTGAAGAACACCCAGCCGCGGCGGATCGCGCGGATCAGCGGCAACGCCTTGTCATGGCGGGAGAAGATCCCCCCTTGCCCGAAGCGCGTCCGTCCGGCGAGGATCGCGCGATCGAAGACGGGGATGCTCTGCCTCTGGTAGATCGAGCCGACCTGGCGGGACTGGAACAATTGCGTCGACGAACCGGCGACGTCGAGCGCCACGAAATGCGGAACCAACCACATCACCGCGCCGCCGTCGCGTTCGGCGAAGCCGACGTCGCCCTCGACGTGGATCAATCGCCTCAGGCGCGCCGGCGTCGCGTACCAGAGCAGGCCGTGCTCGAGGATGCCGCGCCCGATCCATTGGAAGTTCTCGTAGGCGATCGCGCGGCGTTCGGCGGCGCTCTTTTCGGGCATCGTGAGTTCGAGATTGCGCAGCGCGACGCGCCGGCGCGGGCGCACGAGCGTCCAGAGCAGCCGGCCGAGGTTGCGCCCGAACCAAGCCTGCGCGGACAGCGGCAGCCAATGCAGCAGCCACAGCGCCGCCAGCACCAGGCGCGCCAAGGAATTCATGCGTTCCCTTCGCCGCCGCCGGCGGCCTCGTCGCCCTCGCGCGGCCGCGGATTCTTGTAGCGGTTGTACCCCCACATGTATTGCCCCGGATCCTCGCGGATCACTTTTTCCATGGTCGCGTTGACCACCGCCGCCGCCTCGGCCTGCGCGGCGGGGCCGCTGCCCGCCGGCAGTTCCCGGATCAGCCGCGAGACGTGGATCACGTAGCCGCCGCCGCGCGCCAGCCGTTCGCAGCGCAGCACGAACAGTTCGGCGCCGGTCTGCTGCGCGAGCCGCGCCGCGAGCGTCATCGTGTAGGCCGGCGGCCCGAAGAACGGCGCCCACACGCCCTGGCCGTCGGGCGGCACCTGGTCAGGCAGCAGGCCGACCGACTCGCGGCGCTTCAGCGCGCGCAGCATCTGGCGCACGCCCGCGAGGTTGGCGGGCGCGGTCGCCATCATCGGCCGCTGGCGGGCGCTTTCCTGGAAGCGGCGCAGCGCGCGTTGGCGCGCCGGACGATAGAGCACGGTCAGCGGCTGCCGTGCGCCGTAGCGCGTCACGTACGCCCGCGCGGCCATCTCGAAGCTGCCCATGTGCGGGGTCAGGATCACCACCGCCCGCCGCCCGGCGATGGCCGCGTCGAGCTCCCCGGTGTCGCGCCAGGCGACCAGGCGCGCGAGCGCGTCGGCGTCCGCGCGCAGCCACAGCCAGGGGGTCTCGGCGACCATGCGCCCGGCTTCGGCGATCGAGCGCCGGCGCGCGCGCGCCGCCACGCGCGCGAGGTCCGCGTTGGCGCGCAGCCGGCGGCGGTAGGTGGGCGACAGCAGCCACACGAGCCACCCGAGCGCGCCGCCCGCCGCGTGCAGCAGGCCCAGGGGCCATAGCGATACCCATCGAACGAAAAACATCCGGCCTCGTATAAACTAGGACATCGCCGACTTAACTGGACAACTTGCGGGGCGATCCACAAATACCGCTAAAGCGTTCGCCGCCATTCCAGCGCAAAGACGGCAGGACGCTTGCTTTGAAACAGCGCATCAGGAGCTTGGCAGTGGCGAACGATTATCTCTTCACCTCCGAATCGGTTTCGGAAGGTCACCCCGACAAGGTCGCGGACCAGATCTCCGACGCGATCCTCGACGCGATCTTCGCGCAGGATCCGCTGTCCCGGGTCGCCGCGGAGACGTTGTGCAACACCGGCCTGGTGGTGCTGGCCGGAGAGATCACCACGCAGGCCAACGTCGACTACATCCAGGTCGCCCGCGACACCATCAAGCGCATCGGTTACGACAACACCGAGTACGGCATCGACTACAAGGGCTGCGCCGTGCTCGTCGCGTACGACAAGCAGAGCAACGACATCGCGCAGGGCGTCGACCGCGCGAGCGACGACTACCTGAACCTCGGCGCCGGCGACCAGGGCCTGATGTTCGGCTACGCGTGCGACGAGACGCCCGAGCTGATGCCCGCGCCCATCTACTACGCGCATCGCCTCGTCGAGCGCCAGGCGCAGTTGCGCAAGGACGGCCGCCTGCCGTTCCTGCGCCCGGACGCGAAGAGCCAGGTCACGCTGCGCTACGTCGACGGCAAGCCGCACTCGGTCGACACCGTCGTGCTGTCGAGCCAGCACGCGCCCGAGATGAGCGACGGCGCGAAGATGAAGCCCGCGTTCGTCGAGGCCGTGATCGAGGAGATCATCAAGCCCGTGATCCCGAAGGAGTGGCTCAAGGACACTCGCTTCCTGGTCAATCCCACCGGGCGTTTCGTGATCGGCGGCCCCCAAGGCGATTGCGGCCTCACCGGCCGCAAGATCATCGTCGACACCTACGGCGGCGCGTGCCCCCATGGCGGCGGCGCGTTTTCCGGCAAGGATCCGACCAAGGTCGACCGCTCCGCCGCGTACGCCGCGCGCTATGTCGCCAAGAATATCGTCGCCGCGGGCCTGGCGCGCCAGTGCCAGATCCAGGTCGCCTACGCGATCGGCGTGGCCAAGCCGATGAACGTCACGGTC
This sequence comes from Burkholderiaceae bacterium, assembly GCA_040509075.1. Lineage (GTDB taxonomy): Bacteria > Pseudomonadota > Gammaproteobacteria > Burkholderiales > Burkholderiaceae_C > Scleromatobacter. The sequence continues at coordinate 5,453 of JBEVLR010000184.1, forward strand.
TACACCGAGGGCACCGGCGCGATCCCGGACAGCCAGATCGCCGAGTTGATCGGCGTGCATTTCGACCTGCGTCCGAAGGGGATCATCCAGATGCTCGACCTGCTGCGCCCGATCTACGGGAAGACGGCCGCGTACGGGCATTTCGGCCGCGAGGAACCCGAGTTCTCGTGGGAGCGCACGGACAAGGCCAAGGCGCTGCGCGCCGCGGCGGGCCTTTGATCATGCGCGGCGCACGGCCCGGCGCGGCAGGCTACATTCCGGCGATGAACCTGCACGCCTTTT
>JBEVLR010000185.1:0-6456 GCA_040509075.1 Burkholderiaceae bacterium
CGGGGAGCGTTCATCGCGTCACGATCGTAAGGAACCCGCGCGCGGACCTAAAGCCCGATCAGCGGAGGGATCGCGGCCAATTCCGACCCTCGGCCGCCTTTTTGCCCGTGGATCGCCAGGCGCCGCGCCCGGAAGACTTCTTCTATGGCAGGGGCGGCCCAGAAATGGGACGCGCAAGCTTGGGCAACCAGAGCGAATCCTCCAATGCGGATGCGAAACCCTCGGATCGACGTTGGCCCACACCGCGGATCGATTTCGCAATCGCCGATGGCAATGCGGTGTTTTACCCATCCACTTCGCAATGGAGGGAATTCCTTCGCGCGTGCGGACAGATTCCAGGGCAAATCCCGAAATCATGCCGCCCTGCCAGCGAGAATCCTATGTTGACCGAGTCCTTCAACACCTCTTCCCCCCATACCTTCGGCCACTCCCCGACCGGCCTCATCCAGGACAACCCCGTCTTCACGCCCGAACCGGTGCAACGGGCCTCGACTTGGCCGCCAAAGGGGCAGTTCGAAGGTGTGCCCCAGCTCCCCGGCGTCGAACGCCGCTGGAAGGCATCTCCCACGATGCGTCCGCTCGGCCTGGCGCCCTGGCTAGGCGCCACTCAGGCCACGCAACTGTTGAACGCGATGCCCGTCCGGGCTGGCGTTCGGATCAAAACGTTGACTCGAATCACCGGCTCGATCTCGCAAATCATGCGCCACGAGCGGGCCAACGCGGGTTCGGCTCGAACCCCGCAGATGGATGAGCCGCTGACGCTGTTTTCTTCGCGGCAAACTTGGCCTTCCGACGGCGCCGAGGCGCACGAATTCACGGTCTTCTTTTCTGCGATCGACGGCGCGGAAGGCCTGGCCGTCGGCATGAATGTTTTTTCTCCGGGCGCCGGACTGGCGTTGGCCGGCCGTTTCGCGGCGACCGTCCCGCCGGTGAACCCTCAAGCGGACGATCTGGTGTCGCAGGCCCAGCAGGGAATTTTCATGATCGCGACGGCGTTGGCCAACCTCAGGCTGGGACACGGCGAGCAGATCCCGTTCGATTCGCCGGATCAATGCGGATTCCGGATCATGGTCCCGATGGGGCCGAGCGCGCCGGGCGGGCTGAACGTCGAAATACATGCGCAGGTCGACGGCGGCTTCGAGTTGATCGTGAGCGATGCGGTGCGCGGCGGCTTTGCGGCGCAGTTCCCTGCGGCCGAGGACACGGCCCCTGAAGCCGCTTGGGGATCCGCGCTGTTGGGGCAGATGCCCAAGGAAGGGTCGGACAACTTCCTTGCGCTAACCAACCTGTTCTCGGCCGCCCGCAACGCCATGACCGCCCACAGGCTGACCCACCCGGGTTCGACCGGCTTCCCGGCACTGGGTCACGCGTTGGCGTTGAACGTGCCGGAACAGGTCGGCGCGCCCGCATCGCGATGGTCGATCCATCTGTCCGCCCTGCCGGCCGGCCGACCAGGGGTCACGATGACCCTCGATTCATCCGACGACGGGAACCGGAAGCTGCGCGGACACTTCGAATGGGTCGGCCAAGCGTTCGCAAACGCGTCTGCGCCGTGGGCCGGCCGAGCCGATGCGCAAAGCTCGGCGCGGCAAGCGATCGTCGTTCTCGGCGCGGTGTTGCCCCATCTGCACGAAGGCCGCGGCGAGGCGGTGCCTGCGCTCGAAGGCGAAACCGGACGAATACGGCTGGAGCCGCCGCTGCCCGAGGGGGCCCCGCGGGTCGTCGTCGAGCTCGGCTACCGCACGGATGGCGGATTGCGGCTCCAGTTGGAAAACAAACAGGCGAACGCCACCCTGGTTGCGGAATTCGACCCTGGCGTCACGCAATTGCTCAGTCCGTCCATGCCGACCGAAAAACGGGAAGGCGCCTTCATCGCCCATGCCGGCAACCTGCTGCCTTTGGCGAAAGACCTCCATCAACCCTCGCAGATTTTCGAAGACCTGCAGCTGCTCAGCGCCACTTTTCAAGAAATGCTGCGCTCGCATGGCGAGAACCCCATCAACTTGAGCCTGGGCACGTTTTCGCAGGAGCTCCCGCCGATCGTGGAGTACAGGAGCTTCCTCACCGCCGGCATGTTGCAGCCGGAGATCGGGATCGGCGGCGACTCGGCCGGAATGTTCCGACTTCCCTGGGGCCGGCCGTCGAAGGGTTCGCCTGTCGATCAGCGAACCTTGACGAGCCCAGATTGCCTGAAGGAAATCACCAGCCATTGGTTCCGGGAGTTCCGAGCCGCCCACCCGGAATTTGACGGGATATCGGATCATGAATTGAGAGGCAAGGTCCACTTGATGCCGGAATTCGGAAATTCGCTCCAAGCCGCGATCGACGAAGCACCGCAATTCGACATCGAGCTGCGGATGCGGGCTGTCGACTCCGGAACCGACCGATCCGGCTCGCGCCCGGGCGCCCCGAACGCGCGATTCGCCATCGACTTCAAGATCAAAGATTTGGAAGACAACACCTTGCGCGGCCACATGACCTGGATCACGCCGCCGAAGGCCTCGGACCAAATCGCATTGGCGCGGCGGGCGCTCAGCCTGACCGCGCTGGCGTTCAAGAAACTCCCCTACGGCAGCGGCCGCGAACTGCCCCCTCACGACGGACAACGCCGTCGGATGGCGCTGGCGCTGCCTGGGCAGACGGGCGGGCAGGATCGCTTCGATGTCGAACTCTCCGTCGGCGAGGCCGACGAGACCGTGGAATTGGAGATATCGGATCGGACCGCTGCCGGCAAGCTGGCCGTCACGCTGCTCCCTGCCGAAGCGTAGTCCGTACGAACCAGGGCGCCTCGCGCGCAGGATTTTCATGCTCGATTTCAATACGTCCCTCGATCCGAACGGCCCGTCCGCGGATCAATTGGCCTCCGGTCCGAGTTCGGGGAACCGCGCCGGCACTTGGTCGGCGGGGCAGCCGTCCAACGAACTGGCCTTGGTTCCCGGCGTCGAACGACGCGTCACCTTGCCCGCGATGCGAACGGTCGGTGCGACGTTGGGATCCGACGCCAGGTCGGCGGCGGAGCTGTTGAACCTGGTGCCGATCCTGCCGCACCGCCGGCTCAACGCCTTGGGCAACGCGGCCGCTTTGTTGGTTCAATCGATGCTGTCCCAGTTCACGTCGACGGGTTCGACCGTCTTTCCGGCGTTGCGCGAACCCGTGTCGCTGACATCGCAACACGCCGCCAGGACGGCCTGGTTCGCCCAACGGTTGCCCGAACCCGAGCTCACGGTCAATCTGTGGTCGACGTTCATCACCGATGATCCGGAACCATCGAACGGCCTTCGTCCCGTCACCGCGATCACGATCGCGCCGCCGGACGGCGGCGCCGCTCTTTCGGGCCATTTCGAATGGATCGGCAAACCGCCGGATGCCCATGCCTACGCCGGGAAGATCGGCATTTCGCCGTACGCCGATGCGCATGCGTCGGCGCGGATGGGGATCTACCTCGTCGGAACGACGCTCGCCAGGTTGAAATTCGGGAGCGGAGAGGAAATGGCCCCGCTGAACGGCCAAGCGCGCAGGTTGCGCATCGATCTCCCCATCGTCATGGGAGGCGCCGATCACCTGACCGCGCAGATCGGCGCCCGCCCCGACGGCGGTTTCGAATTGCGGGTGGCGGACGCCGCGCATCGATGCGAGCTGTTGGCGCAGTTCCCCGCGGAGGACCTCACGCCCGCCGCCAATCAGGCGGCCACGCTGCTGAAGCAAGTCCCGGAGGCCGCCCGCGAGCATCTGAAGACCTTGACCGCGTTGATCTCGATCGCGACCAAGGTGATGGAAACCCAGAGGCGATCCGATCCGGATTCGACCGAATTCCCGCTCATGGATCAGCGTCTGGATCTGGCGTCGCCGGAACGCGGCGCGGCGCACCGGGCGGCCGGCCTCGAGCCCGAGCCCGAGCCCGAATGGACGATCCGCTTGTCGGCAGGCATGGAGATCGACTTCGCCGGCCTGAACCAGCCGACGATCGGCATGACCGTCGATGCCCATCAAGGCGACCGCCTGCTGGGCGGCCACCTGAAGTGGATCGGCCAGCCTCCGGGCGACCAATACGCCCGATGGATCGGCCATCTGCCCGATGCCGATGCGCAAGCGTCGGCCCGAAAGGCGATCTTCCTCCTCGGGAGCGTGCTGCCGAACCTCGGTGAAGGCAGCGGCCAGGCGATGCCGCCGCAGCCGGACGAGGCCGGCAGGATCAAACTGGAGCCGCCGCCGGGCGGCGCCACCCGCATCACCTTCGAACTCGGTTATCGGACCGATGGCGGCTTGCGGCTGCGGGCGCACGACTTGAACACGGGCGGCGTGCTGTCGGCGGAGTTCAGTCCCGGCGCCAGGCAATTGCTGAAGCCTGCGCCGCGGGCTTTCGAAAGCCTGGCGTTGGTGAGCAAGGCCGCCGCACCGATGTTTTCATCGTTGGAGAATCGCCCCATCGACCTGAGCCCGGGCATGCCGGGCGAGACGCGGCTGTTGACGACTCCGGCTTTCGCGGCCGACGCGAAACGACGATGGCTCCATCAGTTCAAAGCCCGCAACCAGGCCTTCGCGGAGTTTTCGGATCAGGATCTCGAAGGCGTCGTCCGCAAGTCTCCTCCACTCTTGTCCGGACTGCAGAATGCCCTCAACGAGGTCGGCCACGAATTTGAATTCCGCCTGGAGCCGAAAACCTTGAGCTTGGGGCTCGTCCAGGACGACCTGAATACGTTCATCCAGAATGAACGCACGGTGGCGGGCATCACGATCCTGTCGAAGACGGACGGTCAATCGGTGCAGGGCCATTTCGAGGGGCTGGAACCGAATTTCATCGACGACGACGCGGTTCGACAAGCGCTCCACCGCATATCGTCGGCATTCAACAACCTGCCTCTGGCCACCGGCCACGAACTGGAGCCGTGGCCGGGCGACCAAAAGAGATTGATGCTCACGTTGCCTGGGGAAGATCCCGGGCAAGAAAGCCGTTTCCAGGCCCTGCTGGCCATCGGCGACCACGGCGCGACCGTGGATGCCCAAGTCTGGGATGCGGACAAAACCGGTGTTTTGTTCCTCCGATTCAGGAACGATTCGGACGCCTCCGCCCTGGCGAACCCGTGATTGAAGCGCGTCGCCATCCGCCGAACGCGGGCCGTTCCGCTCCTGGGGCGCTCAGAAGCCGGTCTTGAATTCGGTGAACGTGCGGGTCTGCACGCGCTTGGCGTCTTGCGGCAGCGTGTCGGGCACGGTCATCTTCGCGAGATCTTCGGGTTTCAGGAAAACGCTGGGGTTGGTCGCGACCGCCTTGTTCACGAACGGCAGCGAGGCCTTGTTCGGGTTCGCGTAGAACACTTTGTTCGTCAGCGACGCATGGACTTGCGGGCGCAGGACGTAGTTGATGAACAGCAGCGCGTTCTGCGGGTGCGGCGCGTCGGCGGGGATCGCCATCGAGTCGAAGAACAGCGTCGCGCCGCTCTTGGGCACGAAGGCCACGATGTCGTTGCCGTTCCCGGCGGCGATCGCGCGGGCGCGGGCGATGTTGATGTCGCCCGAATAACCGAGCACCGCGCAAACCGAGCCGGACACCATGTCGTTGATGTAGCCCGACGACGAGAAGCGCGAAATGTCGGGCCGAACCTTCTTCAGCATCGCGCCCGCCGCCTTGTAATCGTCGGCGGCGCGGCTGTACGCCGGCTTGCCGACGTAGCCGAGCGCGATCGGCATCACCTCGGACGGCGAATCGAGGAAGCTGACGCCGCAGCCCTTGAGCTTGTCGGCGTATTTCGGGTCGAAGATCAGCGCGAACGGGTTGTCCGGCATCGGCATGCCGCCCAGCGCCTGCCTGACCTTGCCCGAGTTGACGCCCACGGTGATGAAGCCCCACAGCCAGTCGACGAGATACTGGTTGCCCGGGTCGACCTTGGCCATCAGCTGCAGCAGGGCCGGATCGAGATTGCCCCAATTCGACAGCTTGCTGCGGTCGAGCTTGCGCAACAGGCCGGCCTCGATCTGCATTTTCGCGAAATGAGCGCCCGGCACGACGATGTCGTAGCCGGTCTTGCCCGCCACCAGCTTGCCGTGCAGGATCTCGTTGGTGTCGTAGTTGTCGTAGTTGACCTTGATGCCGGTGTCTTTCTCGAAATTCTTCAACGTGTCGTCGGCGATGTAGTCCGACCAGTTGTAGACGTTGAGCACCTTCGGTTCGGGCGGCGCGGCGCGGGCGGGCGCCGTCGCGGCGAGCAGGACGGGCGCAAGGCTGACGGCGGCGGCGAACAAAAGCGGCAGGCGGTTCGGCATGGGATTCAAACGCTCCGGGATGAAGTGGACGGCCAATAGCCATATTGCACCATGGCCCGGCCGCGCGCGGCCGGCGGCGCCGGCTCGGCCGAACTACCATCGCGGGCACCCCCATCCCCCGAGGACGCCCGCATGGCCGCCACCCGACCGCCGCCGCGCACCGCGCGCAAAGCCGGCTCCCCGCTGTTGCGCGCG
>JBEVLR010000186.1:0-12905 GCA_040509075.1 Burkholderiaceae bacterium
GGGCGGCCGGCCGCGCCCGCCGGCGCGGCGGCGACCTTGCTGCCCGCAGCGTCGCCGCGAGCCGATGCGCGCGCGCAGGGCGACGCGCCGTCGACGCTCGCGCAAGGCGAAACGCCCGCTCCCCGTCCCGGCGGCCTCGATCCGGCGGCCTTGCCCATCGAGCCGCCGATGACGCGCCCGGCCGATGGCGGACGGCCGCCGCCCGACCAGCCCGCCTATCGGCCGCCGCCGTCGAACATCGCGGCGCCGCGCCTCGGCAGCCATGCCGCGGCGGGCCGGACCGCGCCACCGCAAACCCGCCCTGCCGCGGGCCTCGTCGCCCCCAGCCCGGCCGTGGCGAAACCTGCCCCGGCGGCCGCCATCGCCAACGTCAACGACTTGCCGCCGGCGGTGCGCGCGGACCTGCCCCGGTTGGCGGTGGGCGGCGCGATCTACTCCGAGCTGCCGTCCGCGCGGATGGTGATCCTCAACGGGCAAGTCTTCCACGAAGGCGACAAGCCGGCGCCCGACACCGTGCTCGAGCAGATCCGCCTGAAGAGCGCCGTGCTGAATTTCCGCGGCCAACGCTACGAACTGACGTTCTGACCGCCTCCGGCCCGGCTTCGCCGGTCGCCCCCCGCCGCGGCGGGTCGAGGAAAGCGGCAAAGCCCCTTTCCTTGAAAGCCGCCGATTCCGGTGCCCGCAAATGCCTGGCGAATCACCGGTAAACCGAACATTCCTAATTTACGTTCATCCCTTAGCATGTAGGACAAGGGCGCGTCGTCGTGCCCGCCGCAGCCTTTTCCGTGGCTTCGGACGACCTCGTTTTTCGGGACTCGAGCATGAATTTCTGGGGCAAGCTGGCTTTCGCCGCATCCGTCGCCTGGGTATGCACGGCCGCGGTCGCCACGACCGACACATCGACGCCGGCCGAGCCCGGCTCCGCGGCGCGCGCGCTGGCGGGCGTCGAAGCTTCGGCCGACGCGCGCTACGTCGAGCGCTGGATCCGCGCGAAAGGCGACGATCACGGCCGTCCATTCGCGATCGTCGACAAGAAAGCGGCGCGCATCTTCGTGTTTTCCGAAGGCGGCCGGCTCGTCGGCAGCTCGCTCACGATCCTGGGGCTGTCGCGGGGGGACGTCCCGGTGCCGGGCGCCGGGCGCAAGGATCCGTCCCAGCTGCTGCCCGATGAGCGCAAGACGCCGGCGGGCCGCTTCGAATCGCAGCCGGGCAGGAATCTGGGTGGCGAGCCCGTGGTCTGGGTCGATTACGACACCGGCATCGCGATCCACCGCGTCCGGCCGGGCCGTTCGCAGACCCAGCGGCTGCACAGCCTGGCCACCGGGGGCGCCGACGGCAAGCGCTTGTCGCTCGGCTGCGTGGTCGTGCCCGAAACGTTCTTCACGTCGGTCGTGCTGCCGGTGCTGGGGCATTCACGCGGTGTCGTCTACGTGCTGCCGGAAGACGGCGCGGTCGGGGCGATGTTCGGCGACGGCGGGCGCTACGCGGCGGCGGAGCCGGCGGAGAAGGTCGACATCTCGTCGGTGCGCTGACGAGCGGGCACCCTCCGTGCCGGCGCCGGCGGGGCGCCGAATCTTGACGTACGGCGCGGGTCGCGCGTCGATTCGGCATTGACACGTCCCCGGTCGAGGTGCAATTCTGCACTCTCGATCCAGAGGGAAAAGAGAACAAGATGATGCAGGGGCCCCCGCATTCGCGGCCCGACGCTGCGGCCGCGGCGCAGGCCCGCGCGCGCGCGTCCGCGCAGACGCCTGCCCGATCGTTCGACGGAACGCCCGCCGTCGGCGGGTGGCGCGATGATCCTTATTCGGCGCTCGCCGTGAGCCGGGTGTGCCTGCTGGTCGCGGCGGTCGGCGCGTTGCTGACGTTGTCGGCGCTGCTTCGGCGCGGCTTCGCCTCGCTGCCGTTTCCCGGGCCGCCCGTGCCCTCGATGGGCGCGTGCCTGCTGGTGGGCGGGGCCGTCTCCTGGGCGATCGGGCGGCGCGGGCATCGGCGCTTGTCGGCTGCGACCGCGCTGCTGGCGTCGCTCGGCGCCATCGCGCTCGGTGCCTGGCATTCCGGGCTCGCGCTTCACTCGGCCGCGCTCGGCGGTGCCGTGCTGCTGATCATGGTGGCGGGCGTGCTGGTGGATGCGCCGACCGCCGGGGCCGTCGCGTTGCTGACCATGGCCTGCGTCGCCGGACTGGGCATCGCCGCGCAACGCGGCTGGACCGCCGGCGCGCCGGCGCCGGCCGCCGTCGATGCCGAGCCGGGTTCGTCGTGGTATCTGCTGATGGCCGTCGGCCTGTCGGTCTCCTGGATCGTGCGGCGCCTGCTGTTGAGCATCGTCGCCCGCGGCCGGCGCCAGGAGCAGCGGATGATCCAGCTGCTGCGGCTCGGCAGCGATTTCGCCTGGGAAATGGACCGGCGCGCCCAGGTGACCTACATCTCGCCGTCGTTCGAGACGCACACGAAGCGCACGATCTCCGAGTTCATGCGGATGGGCCAGCCGGGCGGCCCGTCGATCGGGCGCGACCCGCAATGGGAGTCGCTGCTGGAGGATTTCCGGGCGCGCCGACCCTACCGCGACCGCGTGATCCATTTCGTCTGCGCGGACGGCGTCGACCTGTTCCTGAAGGGCAGCGGCGAACCCGTGTTCGACGCCACCGGCCGCCACACCGGCTGGTGGGGCGTGAGCTGCAACGCGACCGCCGAGGTCTTGTCGCAGCGCGCGCTGCAGCGTTCCCAGACGATGCTGGACCGGCTGGTTCGCCTGAGCCCCGACGCGATCTGCGTGGCGAGCATGATGGATGGCCGGCTGCTGCTCGCCAACCCGGCGTTCCTGAAGCTCACGGGGTTCGCCGAATCCGAGGTGATGGGCCGCAACGGCCTCGAACTCGGCCTGTGGCGCGACCGCGGCGTGATGACCGCGCTGCGCGACGCGATCAGGAGCCGGGGCTGGGTGCGCGATTTCCGCTCCACCGGATGGTCGCGCGACGGCCTGCGGCACACCGTGCTGATCACCGCCGCGGCGTTCGACTGGAACGGCGAGCCGGTCTGCGTGATGACCACGCGCGACATCACCGAGACCGAGCGCGCCAAGCAGGAGGGCGACGCGATCCTCGACAACGCGGTCGTCGGCGTCTGCCTCGTGCGCGGACATCGGCTCGAGCGTGTCAATCCGCAACTCGAGCGGATGCTGGGCCGGCCGGCCGGCTCGCTGGTGGGCCAGCCGACCGAAGTGCTGTTCCCGGACGATGGGCGGTTCGAGGATTTCGTCGATGCCGACGGGGCGGGCCAGGCCGCCGGCGGCACGATCGACATCGAGCGCCGCGCGACGCGCGCCGACGGCCAGAAGATGCTGATCCGCATGCGCGGCCGCGCCGTCGACCCGGCGCGCGGCGAGGAAACCGGCACGATCTGGGTCATCGAAGACATCACCGAGCGGCGCCGCGCGGAATTGGAGCTGGCCGACGCGAAGCTCGATGCGGAGGCCGCCAGCCGCGCGAAAAGCAGCTTCCTGGCGACGATGAGCCACGAGATCCGCACGCCGCTGAGCGGTGTGCTGGGGTTGGCCCGGCTGCTGCAGGATCCGTCGCTCGACGAGGGACGGCGCACCGAGTACCTGGGCCACTTGGTCGATGCCGCGGAAACGCTCACCGGCATCGTGTCCGACGTGCTCGACCTGTCCCGGATCGAGGCCGGGCACCTGCAGGTCGAGCAGATCCCGTTCGACCTCCACGGCGTCGTCTGGGGCGCGTTCCGCACGTTTTCGCCGATGGGGCGCGAGCGCGGGCTGGAGATGCGCTGCCACGTGATGCCGGATGCGCCGCGCGAAGTGATCGGAGACCCGGTGCGCGTGCGCCAGATCCTGTCGAACTACCTGTCGAACGCGTTGAAGTTCACCTACCGCGGCGGCATCGAGCTGCGGCTGCTGCGGCGCGGTTCGGGCAGCGCGCGCATCGAGGTGCGCGACAGCGGCATCGGCGTGCGCGAGGAATTGCGCGCGACGCTGTTCAAACCCTTCACGCAGGCCGACAGCTCCACGACGCGCCGCTTCGGCGGCAGCGGGCTGGGGCTGTCGATCTGCCGCGAGCTGGCGTCGCTGATGGGCGGCGACGTGGGGCTGGACAGCGACGGCGCCTCGGGCAGCTGCGCGTGGGTGGAGCTGCCGCTCGAGTCGGCGGCCGACGACGACTTCACCACGATCGCCGGCGCGCTCGACGAACCCGCGCAGCAGCCGCTGCGCGGCATGCGCGTGCTGCTCGCCGAGGACAACCCCGTCAACCGCCTCATCGTCGGCGCGATGCTGGGCCGGCTCGGCGCGGAGGTGGTCGAGGCGGCCGACGGGGCGGAGGCGATCCGCCGCGCGTCGCAGCCGTCCCCGCCGCTGCATGCGGTGCTGATGGACCTGCACATGCCCGAGACCGACGGCATCGAGGCGACCCGCCGGCTGCGCGCGCAGCCCGCCACGGCCCACCTGCCCATCATCGCGCTGACCGCCGCCGTGCTCGACGCCGAACGCGCGCAGGCGCAGGCGGCCGGGATGAACGGCTTCGTCGCCAAGCCGGCGGCCGAAGGCGAATTGCTCCGGGCCCTGTGGCCATACGCGCCGGCGGCGGACTGACGTCGGCCGCCCGTCCCGCCGGGTTCAGCCCCGCGGCGTCGCGCGCGCCTTCGCGACCGCGGGGGCGCGCAGCCGGTGCGCTTGCGGCATGCCCGATCCGAGCAGCGGCGCGGCATAAGCGATGAATGCGGCGGTCACGTCGTTGCCGGCGTCGGCGATCAGGCCGTCTTCCATCGTGCGGGTCTTGCCGGCCACCGTTTCCAGCGGCTGCAGGACGTAGTCGACCGCGTACCCGCCGACGCGGCGGATCGCCACCGAGCCGTCGCGGTCGCCCCACATCGCGAAGTGCACCGCGCGTTCGCCGGCTTCGCGCGCCTCGCGCTGGTCGACGTCCGAGACGCAACCGAGGAACGAGCGCTGCAGGTAGCCGAAGGTGTCGCCGCGCACGCGCCCGATCCCCAGCCGCGACTTGATCTGCCCGCACAGCGAGTCGGCCAGCGCGCCGCTGCCGGAGAGCTGCACGTTGCCGTGCGCGTCGCGCTCTACGTCGCCGGCCAGCGTCTCGGCGACGGTGCGCCCGCCGCCGTCGTGGATGCCTTCCGACACCGCGATCACGCAGCGCCCGCCGCGTTCGTACCGCGCCTTGACGTCGGCCAGGAACTTCGCGGTCTCGAACGGGCGTTCGGGCAGGTAGATCAGGTGCGGCCCGTCGCCGTCGAACTTGCGCGCGAGCGCGGACGCGGCGGTCAGGAAGCCGGCGTGCCGGCCCATCACGACGCCCAGGTAGACGCCCGGCAGGGCCTCGTTGTCGAGGTTCGCGCCGGCGAACGCCTGCGCGACGAAGCGCGCCGCCGACGGGAAGCCGGGCGTGTGGTCGTTGCCGACGAGATCGTTGTCGATCGTCTTCGGGATGTGGATGCAGCGCAGCGGATGGCCGGCCCGGCGCGCCTCGTCGGCCACGATGCGCACGGTGGCGGACGAATCGTTGCCGCCGATGTAGAAGAAATGGCCGATGCCGTGCGCCTGCAGCGCGGCGAGGATGTCCCGGCAATACTTCAGGTCGGGCTTGTCGCGCGTCGAGCCCAGCGCCGCCGCCGGCGTGCGCGCGACCTGCTCCAGGTTGTCGCGGGTCTCCTGCGTCAGGTCGACGAAGTCCTCGTCCACGATCCCGCGCACGCCGTGCCGCGCGCCGTAGACGCGCTCGACCTGGGGAAACCGCCGCGCCTCCAGCACCGCCCCGACGAGCGACTGGTTGATCACCGCCGTCGGGCCGCCCCCTTGGGCGATGAGGATCTTGACCGGGCTCATGGGTTCTCCCCGACGTTGACGCGATGCGGGCCATCTTAGGCCGGGGCCGGGCCGACCCCGACGCGGCCAGGGCCTCGTCCAGCCGGTTTCAGGGAGCGGATGCCGGCGATGAGGGCTAAAGCGTCCGTGCTCCGCGCAGCCGCAGCCGTAGCTGCTGCTCCGCCAGGCCGAGCTTGCGCAACCGTTCCTCCGCCGCGTCGTGCCTGGCCGACGTGCCGGCCGCCGGCGTCTCGTCCTCCAGGTCGAGCGTCCGCAAGCGCTCCGTCGCCCGGACGAGCCTTTTCGACGTGTCGGCGGCACGCTTCCTCTTCGGCGTCTTCTCGCCGTCCGAATCCCCCGCGGCGGCGACGGAGGCGGCGCTGAGCAGCGACATGGCGTCCTCGCCCGGCTCCGGTTCGCCGCCGGCTCCGGGCGCGTACAAGCCCTCGCGCTCGAACGGCGTGCCGCCCCGCTCGAGCAGCTCCGCGATGCGTTCCTTCACCTCCTGCGCGAGCGCCGGCGGCAAGGCGTCGATCATTTTCCGGCTGCGCGCGGCCAGGGAGGCGACGATCTCCGCGTCCGCGTCCACGAGCCCCCGCCCCTGGAAGACGAAAGTTCCGACCAGCGCGTCGGCGGCCTGCCTCACGGACAGCATCTTCACCTTCGCGACGATGTCGTTGAAGAGTTGCTTGACGACCGGGATGTCGTCCTCCGTCAACAGGCGGCCGTCGATCTGCGCGATTTGGATGAAGAGATCCGAGAATCCTTCGCCCGCCGCGGGGTCCATCTTGTCGTCGACGATCCGCTCCACGATCCGGTTCATCGCATAGTCGAATTTCTCGACGATGGCTTCGGCATGCGGGGGGTCGAGGTTCAGCCCATGGTGCATGACGCGGTGCGCGCAGCGCATCGCCTGGCGCTGATTCGCCAGGATCGTGGCGACGCGCCGCCGATCCGACGGCGAAGGCAGGGCGCCGGTGCCGACCCAGGCCGCCCACCCGCCGCCCAGGTTCGCCGTCATGTCGACGACGTCCTCCGTCCGCCCGAAGGCGGGGGCGGGCGGCATGCCCGGTTTCCTGGTGTCGACCAGCGCCTGATCGATCCGTGCGCACATCTCCTGGATGAGGTCTTCGATGATCACGAGCTGCGACGGCTTGTCCGCCAGGCGCTCCGTCAGCCACCCCAAGCCGGCGGTGAAGGCGGACAGCAACTCCGCCTGCTCGATCGCGTCCATCGGATCGGCGCGCTGCATCAACTGCTCGCCCAGGCCTTTGAGCATATCGAAGCTGATGGACGAGAGCCGGGCGACCGCCACGAAGACGGGGTGTTCCACCAGCATCGTCTGCTGCGGGAAATCGCCGCCCAGGATTTCCCTGAAACATCTCGCCGCCAATTTCCACGTCTGTTCTTCGGCCCCGTGCCGGGAGGCGGGGCCGGTCGCGGGTGCGGGCGGGGGCAACTCGTCATGTTCGAAAAGCGAACCGTCGCGGCGGCGCATCGCCTCGAGGCCCTCCCGCGCCGCGTCCCGACGCTTCTTCGGCAAGTGCCCGATCATGGCTTCGCTCCTGGCTGCCAAGGCCTGGACCACTTGGTCGTTGTCGCCGGCCTGGATGCGTCCGTCGAAGAAGACGTAGGCGCCGGGCAAGGCGTCCGCCGCCTGCGCGTCGGGCAAGCTGCGGATGTCGGCGGCGAAGAATTCGAACAGTTCTTCGAGCAGCGGCTTGCCGTCGCCGGGCATCAGGAGTTCGGCATCGACCGCCACCAGTTGTTCGAAAAGATCCCGGATGAGCAGGCCGGCGTCGTCGGCCACCTCCCTGTCCTCGCAGAGATGCATGACGTCCTCCAGCGCGGAAGTGAACTTGTCCAAGACCAGCTCGGCCGTTTCCTCGTCGTCGTCTTCCGCGAGCGCGCGGCGATCGTGGTGCAGCACGCGATGCGCGCAGCGCAGCGCGAAGCTCCGCTGCGCCACGACCGAATCGACATGCTCGCCCTCGGCGCCGGAAAGTTCGGGGCACTCGTCGTCGATCGCCTTCAGGCATTCGCCGATCCGCCGGTGGACCGTCTTGATGCAGTCCGCCAGCTCGGAGAGTTGCGATGGATGGCGCAGGCGCTGCGCGGACATCCCCAGGCCGGCCGCGAAAGCCGACCACAGCTTGGCCCGCTCGACCAGCCGCCCGCCCATCGACTCCGCCTGCCGCGCCACCTCGTCGATCAGCTCGTTGAGCATTCCCGAATGGACCATGTGCAGCGTGGAGGCCATGGCGAAAACGGGATCGTCGGCCAGCGGCGGCCGGTGCTCGAAATCGCGGCCCAGTTGCTCGGTGAACATCTTCGCGAACGCCGCGCGGAATTTTTCCGCGCGCTGGTCGAGCTCCAGGTATTCGCCGTCCAGCCGGAGGTACTCGGGGTCGTCGCTGTAGAGCCCGTTCATCGCGTCTATCAGCCGTTCGCAGTCATCGTCGAGGCCGCACCCGAGCTCATCCAGCCGCGTCAAACGCTCTTTGGCGGCGGCGTCGCGCGCCGAACCCGCGGGATGCCACTGCCCCAGCCGTTCCAGCGCAGCGCCGACGTTCTGGTGACGCGTATCCGGCTGGCCGGGGCTCTGCAAATCCTCGGGGCGGCGGGGCGGGGAATTCGATTCCCGTTGAGACGTCGTGGGCCATGTCCGCGTGCCGGTGCCGTGAAGCGGTTTGGGGGGGAGCTCCTCGGCCCCCGCAGGAGAGTCCGAACCGACGGCCGGACGAGGTGAAACGGGTGCCATCTGCGATTCCTTGATTGGCCCGCAAGGCTAAGCGTTGCGACCGGCAAGCCGGCGACCAGCCCGAAGAAATGCGCTCTTTTACGAAATCACGGCCGAGGCATGCGCATCGGTGGATTCGATTGCGAGGGCAGTCAAGGAAAGCGCGCGATCCGGCTGCGCCGGTCGCGACGCGGACACCCCCTCGGGGGCAGCGAGCGCCGGCGCGCGTGGGCGCTTCATCTCCTGTGGATGTCGTGCGTCACGAACGGATCGTCCCCGTCCGGCCGTTCGAGCCAATGCGGATGCGCCAGCGTCTCGTTGACGTCTTTCAGGCCGCTGGCCCAATGGTCGTTCATCGTGACCTGGCCGAATTCGAAATCCTTGGACAGGCCGTCCCAGATCTTGTCCTGGTAGATCAGCTGGATCACGCTGACGCAGCGCGCGGTCGCCTGGTGCGCGGCGGCGCGGCAGGCCGGGTCCTTGTCGCGCACGTCGGGCGGGATCAGCTCCAGCAGTTCGCGCAGCAGCCGGCGCTGGCGCTGCTCTTGCGCCTGCGTGTTCGTGATCGCGCGGGTGCGGCTGGAAAACTGGATGTCCTTCACGCGCTCCTGCGCGTCGATGACGTTGGTCGGCACGTCGCCGCGCGCGCTCCACAGGTCGACTTGGAACGCCAGCGTGTCGCGCCGCGGATGGTCGTCGAGGATCTGGGACAGCGGCGTGTTCGACACGAGGCCCCCGTCCCAGTAATAGCGCACCGGCCGCGGCGCGCCGCTGGCCCGCGACGCTTCGATCGGCCCCGGCTCTTCGATGCCGACCGCGGGGAAGCCCGGCGGCAGCGCGCCGGAGGCCATCACGTGCTCGGCGCGGATGCGTTTGCGCCAGCGGCCGTGCCGGTTGTCGAACGCTTCGAAATTGCCGGTCTCGACGTTGACCGCGGAAATGGTCAGGCGCGTCTGGCCGGCGTTGATGCGGTCGAAATCGACCAGGCGCTCCAGCGTCGCCTTCAACGGCGCGGTGTCGTAGAAGCTCGCCGTCGCCGTGGACGGCGTGCCGAGCCAGGTCGCGGGCGACCGTGGCGCGAAGAAGCCGCGCTGGCCTTCGGTCAACGCGCGCCAGGCGCTCAGCCCGCCCCAGATTTCGCGCCGCCAATTGTCGAGGGGCCCGATCTTCGCGTCCAGCCACGGCATCATGTCGGGCCACACGGCAGGCTGCGTCACCGTGTCCCAGAACTCGCGCAGCCGCTCGATGCGGCGTCTCGGCTCGTTGCCGACGATCAGCGCGGCGTTGATCGCGCCGATCGAGATGCCCGCGACCCAGTCGGGCTCGATGCCGGCGGTGGCCAGCCCCTCCATCACGCCGGCCTGGTAGGCGCCGAGCGCGCCTCCGCCCTGGAGCACGAGGGCGATCGTTTCGAATGGCGGGCGGGCGAGCGGCATGGAACTCCTGCGGGAAGCGGATCGGAGCCGACAGCTTATCGGGTTCGCGGGCCGCATGGCCGGACGCGCCGCGCACGCGGATCGGCGGGCCTGCTTTAATGCGGGCATGGATCCCACTGCACCGGTGACGACGGCAGACGGCGCCGCCGCCCGCGCGGCGCCGCCCTGCGTCGCCGTCGTCGGCGCGGGGCCTGCGGGGCTGATGGCGGCCGACGTGCTGCAGGCCCAGGGCGTGGCGGTGCACGTGTTCGACGCGATGCCGTCGGCCGGCCGGAAGTTCCTGCTCGCGGGCATCGGCGGCATGAACCTGACGCATTCCGAGCCGCTGCCCGAATTCCGCGCCCGCTATGCGCCGCGGGCGCAGGCCCTGGCGCCCGCGCTCGACGCGTTCGGGCCCGATCAGGTGCGCGCCTGGGCGGACGGGCTGGGCATCGCCACCTTCGTCGGCACCTCGGGCCGCGTCTTCCCGACGGACATGAAGGCGGCGCCGCTGCTGCGCGCGTGGCTGCACCGGCTGCGCGCCGCGGGCGCAGGCCGGCCGCCGGTGAAATTCCACATGCGCCATCGCTGGACGGGCTGGGGCGCCGACGCGCCGGCGGACGCCGCGCCGCTGCGTTTCGAAACGCCCGCCGGGGTGGTTGGACACCGGTTCCACGCCACCGTGCTGGCGCTCGGCGGCGCCAGCTGGCCGCGGCTCGGATCGGACGGCGCCTGGCGCTCGCCGCTCGCCGCCCGCGGCATCGACATCGCGCCGCTGCGGCCCGCCAACTGCGGCTTCGACGTCGCGCCCACCGCGCCGGGCCGCGAGGGCTGGAGCGCGTTGTTGCGGGAACGCTTCGCCGGCGCGCCGCTGAAGGCCGTCGCGATCGAGATCGATGGCGCGGACGGCGCGCCGCGGCGCCGGCAGGGCGAATTCGTCGTCACGCGCACGGGCATCGAAGGCAGCCTCGTCTACGCGTTCGCCGCCGACCTGCGCGACGCGATCGCCGCGCGAGGCCGGGCGACCTTGCGCCTCGACCTGCTGCCCCAGCGCACGCCCGCGCAAGTGCTGGCCGAGACGCGGCGCCCGCGCGGCGCCCGCAGCCTGTCGACGCACCTGAAAAGCCGCCTGAACGTGCAAGGCGTGAAGATGGCGTTGCTGCACGAATTGCTGGCGCCGGCGCAGCTCGACGATCCGCAGGCGCTGGCGACCGCGTTGAAGGCGCTGCCGCTGACCCTGGCCGCGCCGCGTCCGGTCGACGAGGCGATCAGCAGCGCCGGCGGCGTGCGTTTCGAAGCGCTCGACGCGAACCTGATGGCGCGTGCCGCGCCGGGCCTGTTTTGCGCCGGCGAGATGCTGGATTGGGAAGCGCCCACCGGCGGCTACCTGATCACCGCGTGCCTGGCGACCGGGCGCGCCGCCGGGCAGGGCGTGCTGCGTTGGTGGCGCGAAGCCGCCGCGGCGGAGCCGCCGTGCGCCTGACGGCGAACGGGCTCGCGCTCGAAGTCGAGGATGCGGGGCCGCGCGGCGCGCCGCCGCTGCTGCTCGTGATGGGCCTGGGCATGCAGTTGGTGGGCTGGCCCGACGACTTCGTCGCGCTGCTGCTCGAGCGCGGCTTGCGCGTGATCCGCTTCGACAACCGCGATGCGGGCCTCAGCGAAGGCTTCGACCACCTCGGCGTGCCCAGCATCCGCGGGGCGGCGCTGCGCCACCTGTTGGGCCTGCGGGTGCGTTCACCCTACGGCGTGCGCGACATGGCGGCCGACACGCTCGGCGTGATGGACGCGCTCGGACTGCCGCAGGCGCACGTCTGCGGCGCCTCGTTGGGCGGCATGATCTCGCAGCACCTGGCCGCGGCGAACCCGGCGCGCGTCGCCAGCCTCACGCTGATGATGACCGCCAGCGGCTCGCGCCGCCTCCCGGGGCCGACGCTGCGCGCGCGCCGGGCGCTGCTGTCGCGTCCGGCCAGCCTGGAGATGGACGCGCTGATCGACCATTCGCTGGGCGTCTTGTCGGTGATCGGCAGCCCGGCTTTCCGTGCGGATCCCGCGCAAGCGCGGCGGCGCGCCGCGGCCGGCCTCCAGCGCGCGTTCCGGCCCGACGGCACGGTGCGCCAGCTGCTGGCGATCGCCGCCGACGACGACCGCAGCGCGCTGCTGGCGCGGATCCGGGCGCCGACGGCCGTGATCCATGGCGTCGCCGATCCGTTGATCCCGGTCGCCAACGGCCGCGACCTCGTCCGTCGGATCGCCGGCGCCACGGGCGACTTCATCGACGGCATGGGCCACGACCTGCCGCGCGAGCTGCTGCCGCGATTCGCCGATTCCATCGCCGCGAACGCGCGCCGTGCCCGGGGATCCTGAACGCGCCCGTCGCGCAGCGGACCGCCGGAAAATTGCACCTCGTCCGGCGGCGCGCGTCGTTCAATGGCCTCTTTCCCAACAGGACTCCCGATGACCCCGATCTTGCGCCCCGGCTATCCGCGCTCCGCCCGTCCCGCGCGCTCCCGCCGGGCGCGGCTTTCGATGCTGGCCGCCGGCGTCGCCGCCGCCGCGTCGCTGGGCACCGCGTCCGCCGAGGGGCGCCTGGTGCAGGTCGACGTCATCGATCGCGATGCGGGCCGGCCGCTGCGCGTGTATGCCGATCACGGACAACCGGTGGTCGCCGGACGGCCCGGCGCGCGCTATGCGGTGCAGGTGCGCAATCGCGGCGGCGGACGCGTGATGGTGGTCGTCGCGGTCGACGGCGTCAACGTGCTGACCGGCGAGCCGGCCGCCACGAGCCAGGACGGCGTCGTGCTCGGGCCGCACCAGGGCGCGTCGCTGACCGGTTGGCGCAAGACGCACGGCGAGGGCGCCGCCTTCGAGTTCGCGTCCATCGCCGAGCCGCCTGCGGCGCGCAACGGGGGGGCCGACG